>RFXV01000060.1 GCA_009921445.1 Flavobacteriia bacterium | reverse complement strand
TTTGGATGCGATCCTCTGTGATCACAGCATCTCCAAAGACCCATTCGAACAACTCCCTGTAATAAAGCAATCCATCCAATTGCTGGATCAGGGCATCGATACCGCCGTTTGCGCTGTCGAATCCCATTTCAATATGGTCCTGAATGGGTTGCGTGCTCTGGTCCTCTAAAGAGATCGAGCGACGGTCCCAGAATTGGAGCCCCGGTGCATAGAATCGTCCATTCCCCAGACGCATGGAGTGAAAGGCTGTTTTTCCGCCCAGATAGCCGGTCGAAAATCGCGCTGAATCTGTGAATCCCAAAGACTGCACATGACAGGATGCACAGGAGATGGTTCGGTTCTGACTGAGCTCGGTATCGTAAAAGAGTACCCGACCCAGACTGGCCCCTTCGTTGGTGATCGGATTGTTGGCCGGCACATTGTCCGTATTCTGTGCCTGTCCGTAATGTGAGGGATAGGGAACGAGCTCGTATTCATCTGGATCGCTCATGTCGATCGTGGTGACTTGCGCCACGCTGGCCTCGGGAACCACGCAATTGCACAGTTCGTCTTCTTCGGAACACGACCACAATATGGCACATGAAAAGAGGCAAGCCCATCGGTACACGCTCATTGAGAGGGAACGATGGTCAGCCCTCATGCACAATTGATAAATAAGCGTTTTTGGCCTTTTCACAATGTCTAAATTCGGTAAGAATCTTTACTTATCATGAAACAAACTCTGTTCACAATATGGATGTTTTCCATTCTTACGGTTTGGTCGCAACAGCCCGTACGACTTTCGATCGATCATCAACTCGGCGGTGCTGCTTTTGGTTCAACTGTCACGGCACAGAATGACTTAGGCAACGATTTCCGTGCGGAGCGACTTCAGTTCTACATATCGCAGATCGAATTGGTGCATGACGGCGGTCAGATCACACCGGTACCCAACACATGGTTCCTGGTGGACGCTAATGTCTCCTTTGACGAATCCTTAGGCTCTTTTCCCATTGGCACACTTGAGGCGATCCGATTTGGCGTAGGGGTGGAACAAGCGGCGAATCACCTCGATCCTGCTTCTTACGCCATGACGCATCCGCTCGCACCCAAAAATCCATCGATGCATTGGGGCTGGCAGGCCGGTTATCGTTTTGTGTGCATGGAAGGAAAAGCCGGGAGTGCTTTGGATCAGGTATATGAGGTCCATGCGCTGGGGGATAACAACTACAAGATCCAGCAGATCTCTACAACAGGTCTGCCGCAGGGTTCGGACCTGGTCGTTTCGCTCACGGCAGACTATGCCAAGGCGCTGGATGGTGTGGATGTCAACTCCGGTCTGATCCGTCACGGCACATCAGGAGAAGCTGTAGATCTGCTGGATAATTTTGCTCTCAAGGTCTTCACGTCGCATGAAGGAAATGGCTCAGTATTGTCGGCCGAATATTCCGTCCTGGAAAAAGAGCCCAGAATCTATCCCAATCCCTCTGCAGGTATCCTGAATATTGACCACCCAGGCCGGTGGGCGTGGCAACTTTTCGACCTCTCAGGTAGGGAAGTGCGATCCGGGGAATACACTGGAGTACATGATGCACCATTCAGACTGGACATCCGCGAGTCAGGTGCTTATTTATTCCGCTTGACTGCATCGGACGGACTGGTACATACCCGGAAGATCATCGTTCATTGATCGATCGATGCGGATCTGGACCATTTTAGCGGCGGTTATTTTTTGCTCCTGCTCCCCTGAGCAGAATGGGTCCGTAGAAATGGGTTCGACTTTCTCAAGGAAGCATCCTGGACATTTTCCTTCGGTCCCTCATCCCAAAGACAATTTGCCCACTGAGGCACGCAGGCAACTGGGTGAAAAACTCTTCTTCGAGCGCGCATTGTCCAAAGACGGATCGGTCAGCTGCGCTTCCTGTCACCTGCCCGAACATGGGTTTGCCGATCAGCGGGCCAATAGCCCGGGTGCTTTTGGTCGGCCTGGAACAAGCAATGCGCCCAGCCTCTGGAATGTGGCGTATCATCCGTATTACCTGAGAGGAGCTTCTGTACCGACATTGGAAATGCAGGTGCTTGTGCCGATACAGGAAGAGAATGAATTTGCCCACAACATCGTGGCCTTGTCTGAAGAGCTGGGGAGCGACCCAGTCTACAGGCGGATGAGCCAGGAGGCCTACGCAAGAGACCTGGATCCATTTGTGATCACTCGGGCGATCGCTCAATTCGAGCGAAGTCTGATCGCGGGTCATTCGGACTACGACCGCTTCATCAACGGAGAGCTTACCGCCATGTCAGCAGCGGCAAGACGCGGCATGGAATTGTTCAACAGTGAGCGTTTGGGATGCGGCAGTTGTCATTCAGGCTTCAACTTCACCAATTATGCCTTGGAACGCAACGGAAGCGACACAAGCGGCACAGCAGAAGGGCGCTATCGATCCACGGGCATCCCTTCTGACTACGGACGATTCAAAGTCCCTTCGCTCCGGGATATAGCCCAGAGTGCACCCTATTTCCACGACGGCCGCTATGCGGATCTTGAGGCCGTGATCGATCACTACGATCGCGGAGGAGACCCCCATGCGCCACATCATCCAAAGATCCGACCCCTCGGTCTGAGCCCTCAGGAGAAGCAATCGCTCATGCATTTTTTGCATGCCTTAAGCCAGCCCTGACAGCCCGACTTTTCCCGCTCCAGGAGCGATCTTGCGCTGATCCACACATTTTTACTCCCCCGAATACTAAAGACTTCGACCGAATTCTTGAATGGACCTGCCCAATTCTCTAAATGGGTTTTGAGCGGTAGGCGCTTCGTGCAGTTTTGCTCTGTAATCAAAAAACAACGAGCAGACAGATCATGGAAACGCAAGTCAAAATCAACTCACAGAATGGAAACGGCAGCACCGATTCCTTTACGAGTAAAGACCCTCATCGCACGCCGTTGCAGAGGATTGCTCGGGTGAATGATTTGGACCCGGTCCTTTGCTACAAGGAAAGCATCAGCGATCCTGTCGAGGAGGCCATCAATAAGTTCTCCTTCAGTGTTCAGACCCTGGTTGTGGTCTTCTTGCTGACCATGCTGTTGATCATCGGTGTCTGGGTGATCTGGAATGTCAAGAACACTTTGCACATCGATCTGATGTCGGGTCCGCACCACGGTCTGATCGACGAGATCAACAGATCGCTCGGACTTTGATCATCACTCACCGATAAAACCACTGAAAAACACCATCATGCACATTCATTCCGCCTTTCACGCAAGCAGCATCTCCCTTCTTTCGCCCAACAACAAGCGCTGGGCATCGGACAAGCCGATCAAGAACAGGGTATACAAAAGAGCCGTTAGGAAGACGGCGGATCGAGCTCCGGCGCCATTCTACCTCTGGCTGAAGAAAGTCAGCCGACTGCTTTAGGGTATGCGTGCGATCGGATAGCGCAGGAATTCCATTTCCTGATAGGAGGAACGGCTGTAGATGAACCCCAGAACCTCATAGGCATTCCCGGCTTTTTCAGGATTCTTTTCTTTCCACAGCTCGAAGGCCTCTTTCAGATCAGGATCTTTTTCCAAAAGCTCCATAGCAGTGTCTTCGAACACATAAGTGGAGAAGTATTCCTTTTGCTGGAAGACCGAGTGAAAGAAGCCCCAGCGCAGGTAGGAATCTACGGAACGGGGTTCCAAAAGGGCAGAGAGCAACAGGGGGTTATTGCCCGAGGTGTTCACCAGCACATCGCCCTTTTGAAAGAGCCTTTTTTCCGTTCTTTTTTCTTCTTTGAAGTCCTGTACCATGAAGCGCCCCTCGTAAGGTCTTTTGGCAAATACGACCTCTTTCAGATAACTGTTCTCCACCTCTATGAGGCTGTCCTTTTCCAGTGAAGTCATTTGGATGCCCATCAGCTTCATTCGTTCCAAAACGCCGTACCAGGCCGACGGGATCAGATAGGCTCGCGGTGTTTTCACACTGTCGGTTGCACGGTAGCGACCATAAAAAGGGATCGTTCGGCTTTTTGGTTTTGGCTCGTATTTCAGGCGATCATAGGAGCCCAAGGTACTGGGCGAATACGTGTGGGCATAGCTGTCGAAGGCCATTGTGGAGCTCCTGCTGCTGTCCAGGGCCCAGCCGGTCGGGAAATAAGTCTGAGCTGCGGTCCATTTTCGCGAGGCTTCTCGTGCGTCTTTTATGGCTTGAGCATTCGTGCCGGCCAGTGGCAAAAGCACATCGAGAAAATCCATGGTGGCCGCAACGCGCGCTTCATAGGTCTTGAGCATATGCGCCTCTGTTATGTAACCGATGCAATGGTGAAGGGCAGTGTAGCCGCTTGCGTACCGGGGGGTTTCGAGGAAGGCTGCGTAGCCTTTGTCCGGCGTCTTTCCAAAGACGTTGACATAGGGAACCATGGGCTGACGGCTGGCCATTCCTTCATAGAGCGCTGGGGTGAACTGTTCGGCCATGAATTTGCCCAGTGGACGGGCCAGCTTGTCCTGCTGGGTGGCGATCAGCGTCATGGTGTAGGGGTAATCCGCTCCATTGGTGGTGTGCGTATCGATAAAAATGTCTGGGTCCAGCATCTGAAAAATGCGGTAGAAGCTCCTGGTGTTCTGCGCATCTGCTTTCACAAAATCCCGATTCAGATCGAGGTTGCGTGAATTGCCCCTGAATCCCTGGAGGACCGGTCCGTCCTGATTTGCACGTGTGTTGGGCCGCCTTTGGAGCATCCCGCCAACGTTGTATGCTGGGATGACGGCCAGGATCATTCTTTCGGGGAAGGAACCTTCTTCGAGTTGTTTGCGCACCCACTGCAATGAGGCATCCACTCCACAGCTTTCTCCGGGATGTATGCCGTTGTTCACCAGGATCACCAATTGGTCTTCGCGGGGGGCGTGTCCCGGTTCAGGCAGATCGCTTCCAAACAAAAAGAGATGAAGGGGCCGCCCTGCATCCGTCATTCCCAAACTGTCCAGTCGGGCCTGAGGAAACTGTTGGTCCAGCCAGCGATAGGAAGAAAGGACCTCTTGATACGACCTGCTGTTTCCTTCGGAGCGATCGGCCCACTGGCCCAAGGCGATGAGCGGGACACAAATCAAAAGCTGAAGCAAGGTGGATCGGTTCATGAGCTGTTCAATGAGTTCCACTAAGTAACGGGCAATCCACCAATGGAAGACGACTGCGTTTGGGTCATCTTCGTCTGTGGCCACGAAGAACACCCTTGGTTCGATCAGCTTTCGTTCCCTGCAAACAAGGGCTCTTTGATGCGCAGCGTGAGCAGGCCAGCGATCAGGAAGGTCAAGCCTCCGAGGGCCACGTAATAAATGGCATAGTCCGAGAAGAAGTCGTGCACGATCCATCCGCCAATGAGGGCATTCACGATCTGCGGCAATACGATGAAGAAGTTGAATATTCCCATGTAAATGCCCATTTTCTCAGCAGGCAGTGCATCGACCAATAGGGCATAGGGAACCGTGAGAATGCTGGCCCAGGCGATCCCCACCCCGACCATGCTCAGCACCAGCCATTCCTGAGGCAGCACGTACATGCTCAGCAGTCCCAGGCCTCCGAGGATAAGCGAGGCGAAATGAACGAATTTTCGGCTTGTCATCCGCGCGATCGGCGTGATGAGAAAGGCAAAAATGAGGGCCACGAAATTATAGGTGCCAAAGAGCACGCCCACAAGATCTCCGGCATCGTTATAGCTCTTTCCCGAATGGATATCTGGAGACAGGCCAAAGTGATGGGTGGCCACCGCAGAGGTGGTGTAGACCCACATGGTGAACAGGCCGAACCAGGAGAAGATCTGCACCCATCCCAGCCGCTTCATCCGCACAGGCATCGAGCCGGCATCCTGAACGATCGATGCCAGCAGCCCTTTCTTGGCTTCCTTTTCGTGCGTTCCCTCACTTTTTCTGAATTGCTTGTACTCTTCCGGGCTGTATTCCCGGACCGTTGCGATGGTGTAGAGAATGGTGGCCATCAGCAAAAAGGCCCCTACATAGAAAGACCAGACCACATTGGGAGCGACCATGCCTTCAGCGGCTGTATTGGCCACACCGAACCAATTGGTCAGTATCCACGGCAGGAAGGAGCCCAAAATGGCCCCCATACCGATGAGGATCGTCTGCACGCTGAATCCAATGGTTCCCTGCTTTTGCGGCAGCACATCGCCCACCAAGGCACGAAAGGGTTCCATGCAGATATTGAAGGAGGCATCCATGAGCGCGAGAAATGCCACGCCGATCCAAAGAATGGCAGAGATGCCCATGAATTCAGATGCTTGCAGGCCTTCACCCGCAATGACATTGGAGTTTGGAAGAAAGATCAGGCCAAGTGAGGCCAGCAGGGCACCGGCCAGAAAGTAAGGTTTCCTTCTCCCCAGACGCGTCCATGTATTGTCGCCCATGTGTCCGATGATGGGCTGGACGATGAGTCCGGTCAGTGGGGCCACGATCCAGAAATAGCTCAGCTCGTGCACATCTGCACCGAAGTTGGCCAGGATGCGGCTTGCATTTCCGTTCTGCAGGCCAAATCCCATTTGGATGCCCATGAACCCCATGCTGAGGTTGATGATGCCGCCCATGGAGAGGCGCGGTTTTTCCAGATTTTTTTCCATAGACCAAAAGATCAGATGCCTAGTGTATCAATCACACTATTGACGCATAAAACTATTAAACCTGAACCTATGGTCGGGCGAACATTGAAAACGGACGCATTAAAATAACTTTGCCGCCTTCGGAGTTATCCCATCGAGATGTGCAGCCGCCTTTACAGTAAGCACCTGATCCGGTCACTTTTGTTCCTGCTGCTTGTGGCAGCATGGAGCGGATGTAAACGGACAAAAGACACGTTCACAAGCAGGACCTTTCACGAGATGACTTCCCGGTTCAACCCGCTTTTCAACGGGAACGAAGCCTTTCAGGCGGGCAAGCTCAAGATCGAAACCTCCTGGCCGGAAGCCTATGATCGGATCCTCCCCGTATACAAATGGCCGGACGAGGAGATGTCTGCAGGGATCGCCACCGATATGGACCGCGCCATGGAAAAGGCGGTCAAGGTCATCACCGGCCACAGCATGGTGATCGGTGGTCGGCAGAAGAACGACTATATAGACGACAGTTATATGCTGATCGGACTGGCTCGTTTCTACAAGGGAGAATACTTCTCGGCCCTGGAAACCTTCAACTACATCAAGACGAACTACGACAAAGGCGAACTGGCCCACGAGGCCAAGCTGTGGGGGGCTCGATGCAAGATCCGTATCGGCAACCCGGAAAGTGCCAAGACCGACTTGGAATACCTCTACTACGATCCGAAGCTCCCAGCTGAACTAAAGCCCGAGGTGCTGGCGACCATGGGCCAAATGAACATTTTGCTGGAGGATTGGCCCGCTGTGGCGGCCAATATGGCCGAGGCTGCTGAGCTTGCAAAGAAAAAAGAGCAGAGGGTCCGCTACACCTACATACGCGGACAGGCACTGGAACGGGAGGGAGACGGTTATGAGGCGTCAGAAGCCTTCTATCAGGTGGTGGACATGAACCCCAGCTACGAATTCTATTTCCAGAGTCAGCTGAGCAGGGCGCGCAATTTCGATGTCTACGCCAAGGATCCGCTGCCCATGTACGAGGAGCTGGAGAAAATGGTGCGCGATGAAAAGAATACGGAGAACCGCGACCAGTTGTACTACGCCATGGCGGAGATGGCTATAAAGGAAGAGGAATACGGAAAAGCCGAGGATCTGCTGAGGAAAAGCATCCGGACCAGTGTGATCAATGAAACCCAGAAGGCATTGTCCCATTTGAAACTGGGCGAGATCAACTTCTCTTTTCGGGCCTACCCCATGGCACAGGCGTACTACGATTCGTCTTCCATGAGCCTGCCGCAGGACCATCCGCGCTACGAAGAGGTGAAGGAAAAAGCAGAAGTGCTGCGCCGAATGGTCGAAGACATTCAGATCATTGAATCTCAGGACAGCCTTCAGGACTTGTCCAAGCGATCTGTAGCGGAGCAAAGACAGGTGGCCGAGCTTATTGTGGAACAACTCATCGCCCAGGAAGAGAAGGAAAAACGGGACAAGGAACTCGAGGAGCTCAACCGGGAACTCGCAATGAATGCATCGGCCATGCCTTCGGGTCCCATTGCCGGAGGAGGTCCCAACGCAGGTAAATGGTATTTCTACAATCCGTCCATCGTTTCGAGTGGACGGGGGAGTTTCAGAAGGGTATGGGGGGACCGTCCGAACACGGACAATTGGGCGCAAAAAAGCCGCGCGGTGAGTCGGTTAGGGGGTCCGGAAAACGGATCCTCTCCAGAGGATACGATGTCTGTTTCGTCCGAAGAGCAGGGAGAAGTCTCGACGGATCCGTACAAACCAGAGACCTATCTGGCACGCATCCCTAATTCCGAAGCGGATTTTGAAAAGAGCGATCGGTTGATCCGGGAGGCATTCATCGATCTGGGCCTGGTGTATAAGAATGGATTGAAAGACGCCGCCGAATCCATTGCCACCTACGAGCAATTGCTCAAGCGCTTCGACGTCTTCAAAGAGCGAGCGCGGGTACTGTACACTCTCTTCCTCCTCTATCGGGAAACAGGAGACGCTGCCCGCTCCGTTCAATTCAAGAATGAACTCATCAGCGATTATGCCGGTACGGAGTTCGCCATTCTGGCAGCCAACGACGGGGTCCCGCCGGAGGTCGAGGAGGACAGACCATGCCTCACGCGCTACGAAAAAGCCTATCGGGCCTTCCGGGAGGAACGCTTCGACGAAGCCCTTTCTGCATTGGACAAGGGGCTTTCAGAGTGTACAGAGGATCTGCTGGCGCCTCATTATTTGCTCGTTAAAGCCCTGTGCCTCGCAGGAAAGGGGAAGAGGGAGGAAATGATCGCCGGACTCAAAGTCTGCTATGAGCAATACCCGAATACTGAGGTGGGAGCTCAGGCTCAATCGATCTTGCTTCAGCTGGGTGAGAGCACGGGCGATGAGGTGGATCTGGCCGCAGGAGGGGAGGAAGCGACCGAAGAGGAGCAAGGTCCGTACAAGATGGAGCCGGGCGCTGAGCATCGTTTCCTTTGGCTGATCGAGGGGCAGGTGGACATCAGCAAAGTGCAGATCGCGTTCACAGAGCACAACAAGGAATTTCATCGCTTTCAAAAACTGGGCGAACAGATAGTACCTTTGACCGAGCAGATCATGCTTTTGGTGGTCACGGGCCTGACCGATCAGGTCACCGCTCAAACCTACCAAAAGGCCTTGATGAAAGATCCGAGAATGCAGGCTGCATCTGCAGGGATCAGTTACAAGGAGCTTGTGATCAGCAAAAAGAACTTCACATACTTTTTCAAGAACAAGGATGTGAAGGGCTACGAGAAATTTTTTGAGAAGAACTATTAAGACCAGCCGATGGCCCGAACAGGAAACAGGAACGCAGCGCCGGATGCGCAGATCAGCAACCGCGTACTCAATGGAACAGAGATCACCGGAGACATTCGGTCAGAGGGAGACTTCCGTATCGATGGAGTGATCCGGGGAACCGTTGAGCTCAAAGGCAAATTGGTGGTCGGGGAAAAGGCCCTGGTCGAGGGCGATGTACTCTGTGCCCATGCGAACATTGCCGGAAAGGTGAAGGGTCGGGTGGTTGTTTCAGAACTTTTGACCCTCGCGGCCAGCAGCAAGGTAGAGGGCGACATCCAAACGAGCCGTTTGGCCGTGGAGCCGGGAGCCGAGTTCACAGGCAACTGCAATATGGGCGTGGTGCGGGACATCCGAAATGGAGAACAAACCGAAGAAGCAAAAGAGCAGCGCTCAGCGGGCTAAACTCGTTCGCTTTTCAGGCATGGGCGTGCAGATGATCTGCGTGATCGGTCTGTTCGTCTGGGCTGGTACCGAGCTGGATCGGCGCAGTCCGGATTTCGCGCCATGGTGGACGGTAGGCGGCAGTCTTTTTGGTGTGTTTGCAGCACTCTATCTGATCATCAAAGAAGTGCAAAAGATCAAGTACTGATGCGATTCACTGCTCATCTCCTGATCTGGTCCATCGCGACCTTGCTCCTGCACATCGTCGTTCAGGAATTTATCCTGCCCAAAGAATGGGCCTTCAGAGTGGCCTATCGCGCACATGTTCTGTTGTGGGCACTCACAGTCGTGGAGCACAGGATCCAACTGCGCCTGAAGAAGAGCAAACCCGATATGATCGGTATGTCCTACCTCGCCGGAGCCATTCTCAAATCGGTGGCGGGAGTCGTTTACCTTTTGCCCTTCCTGCTGCACGTGGACGAACGGACTCGGCCCGTAGCGCTCTGGTTCTTTCTGCCGTATTTCAGCAGTTTTATTTTTCAGGCTATACAAGCCGTTCGCATTGTTCGTTCAGCAGCCTGAGAGCCGCGTTTGAAAGCCGAATTTCGGACGCCAAACAGGGGCTTTGATAATGTCTTTTTCGCACTACATTTGCCGGAGTTTATCGGCATACAAAAAACCGACCTCGAATGCGCTTGACGGCATCGTTTTTCTGGGCTTTCTCTCTCCTTCTTAC
>RFXV01000059.1 GCA_009921445.1 Flavobacteriia bacterium | reverse complement strand
TCCATTCGGGCAGCTACCCGGTCTGCTTCACGCTGAAAGGCAACGAGCTGCTCAGAGGAAGTGGCCGGCAGGGTGAGTTGATCCAGTTCGGTGATGGAAAAACTTCGTCCTGTTCCGATGGGCGTCTGGGCAGTATTGTGGACCAAATGGAACTCCACCCAATAGGCGCCGGCTGGAAGGCGCGATGCCGAACGAAGGCCCAATGATTCTCCTCCCCTGAAGCTTCCGGACTGCGGATAGCGGCAGTCCCAATGAACCCGACGGATGCCCTTGGAAGCTGACAGCGTTTCCCTGTAGATCTCATCACCGCCTTCCTTGTCCCGTATGACCATCAACACATAAGGTGACTTCTCCAACTCTTCTGCAGCGAATTGCGCTCCACTTGGATCGGGAATGGGCGCATCGGCTTCCCTGAGTGCCTTTTCCTTTTCCTCGCGTATGGCCTCGAGCGTCTTGGGCACCTCGGGCAGGTAAAATGTGAAGACCACACCCGGTTCTGGGTTTGGGGTCCGGAAGAATCCAGCGCCCTGAAATCCGCCACCTGAATACCCCAAAGGAGTGGCTTCTTCGAAAACAAGTCCCTCCTTTACTGCAAATACATAGCCTTTTTCTTCATTCAGTGTACTCAGTTCCCTGAGGGGAGAATAATCATCGAGCACATAGAATCCCCGGCCAAAAGTGGCGATCACCAAGTCGTTTTCCCGCTTTTGGATCTCCATATCCTTGACTGCATTGGTGGGCAGAGAGGCGGTCATTTTGTTCCAATTCGCCCCACCGTCCCAGCTGGTGAAAAAGCCAAACTCGGTGCCGGCAAAGAGCAGGTCCGGATCCACATGGTCTTCTGCGAAGGAATAGACCGTGCCGCGGACTGGCAGGTCGGCAGCGATGGACGACCAAGTCTTCCCACCGTCTTCCGAGCGAAGCAGATAGGGCTTGAAATCTCCGTTCTTGTGGTTGTTGAAGGCGGCATACAAACGACCCTTCTCGTGCTGGCTCGGCCAGATCCCCTGGACGTAAGTCTCTTCAGGAACGCCCTCGAAACGATCTGTCGTGGTCCACTGGTCCGAATCGGGCGTCTTGACACGGAGCAGTCCATCGTCGGTTCCTGCATACAGAAGGCCTTCGACCAAAGGTGATTCGTTGAATGCCACGATATTGCCGTACATAGAGGTGCTCTGGTGACGGGCTACCGCATCGCTCGACCAGTAGCGGTCCATGATCTTGAAAGTATTCCGATCCGCTCCTCTGGACAGATCTTCGCTGATGCGCGTCCAACTCTGCCCACGGTCATCGCTCCTGAAAACGACATTGGCGCAGAAGTAAAGGCGCTCTGCCTTGTGCGGACTGATCAGCAATGGAGCGTCCCAGTTCCAGCGCCAGGGCGTATCGTCCTTTCCCTCAACAGGTTTGATGCTGACCGACTCACCAGAGGCCGCATCGTGGCGGACCAGCCAGCCGTACTGGGCCTGGGCATAAACGATATTCGGATTCTGAGGATCCACTTGGGTTTCAAAACCATCGCCTGTATTGGTCACTGTCCAGTCGGAATTCAGGATCCCGTGCTGAGAGGTGGTACGGGACGGACCTTTCAGAGAGAAGTTGTCTTGTGTCCCACCGTAGATGTTGTAAAAGGGCTCGGCATTGTCCGTACTGACGCGGTAGAACTGAGTGATCGGCAAGTTGGCCGAATACAGCCAGGAGCGCATGCCGTCATAGGTTTGGTAGAATCCTCCGTCGCAACCCATGCGCATATGATCCGGATCCGAAGAGTCGATCCAGAGGCAATGGTTGTCCACATGCTTGAACTTTTCGGATACCCGGTCGAAATTCGCTCCACCGTCCGTGCTGACGTGGCAATAGGTATCCATCGAATAGACCACATCCTTATCCGTAGGATGCGCGATGAGTTCAGTATAGTAATTCCCCGCGGTATGGTGTCCGCTCTTCTTGGACCATGAAGCACCACGGTCGTCGCTGACGTAGGTTCCGTGGCCCTCGATCATCAGGTACATCCGGTCCGGGTCGGCAGGGCTGATAGCCAGACTCAATCGGCCTTTGTCTCCGCTGGGCAGTCCGCTTTTGACTTCTTCCCAGTGCTCCCCATCATCTGTTGACCGATACAGACCGCTGTTTGGTCCGCCGCTCAAATAAGTGAATACGCGTCGCCTTCTTTGATGTGCAGTCGCGAACATGAGCCCGTTCACTTCCGGATGGATGTGCACTTCGTTGAATCCCGTGTTTTCATCGACCTCAGCCACCAAGCGCCATTGTTTTCCGCCGTCTGTGCTTTTGTAGATACCTCTTTCACCCCCTTTGTTCCAAAGCGGCCCGTAAGCGGCCACATACACGGTTTGTGGATCTTCCGGATGAAAGCGGATCATGCCGATGTGTTCGCTCGATCCCAGCCCCATATTTTCCCAGGACTTGCCGCCATCGCAGCTCTTGTATACTCCATCGCCGTAGGCCACACTTCTCTGGTTATTGTTCTCGCCGGTGCCCACCCAGATCTCGTGGCGGTTGTGCGGATTGATGGCCACACATCCCGTGGAAAAACTCTTCTCTCCGTCGAAGATTGGCGTCCAGCTCGTCGCGTTGTTCGTGGACTTCCAGACACCAGACGAGGCCGTGGCCAAATAAATGATGTTGCTGTTCTCAGGGTCCACAGCCATATCTGCGATCCTGCCTGAGGTGAGTGCAGGACCCACACTTCTCCACTTCATCGATGAAAGGCTCAAACCTTCATCCTGGGCAGGAAGCGACTGGGAATGCAGGGAAAAGGCAATGATCAACAGTAAAGCAGACAGGTGTCTCATAAGGCTTTGTGATTTGGTTTTTCGCCCTTGCAAGTCTGCACAACAGATCGACAAAAGCAGCAGCAAGTTACATTAGGATGGACACAAGAATAGAGGCTGTTCTGACCGGTCGGATCAGGTGTAGCCAAGGGATGGCTTTTGGCCAAGTCTTGATCACTTAGAAACTCAAGAAGACGCCCATGACCAACATGCTGTTTTGATCGGAAAGGGTCGCAGGTTCTGTGAATTCTGAACTGTACATTGAATACGGCCGATCACTCAGCTGCTGCCTCCAGGCGATGTCACATCGCCACTTTGAAAAGGTGAAGCCCGTTCCAAAGCCAAAAGCACGCTGCGCCTCCAAGCCCCGTGCATCTGTTGAAAATGGGGAGTTGCCCCAAAGATGGAACCCCCGTAAATAAACAGGGCCTGCTCTGTATTCGGAAGCCAAGGTGAGCGTATGTTGCCAGCCCAGCTGATCCGTCGCCTGGTTATCGATGTTCTCCAGGTCGAAGTCGCGTGAATGGAATCGCTGCCAGTTCATCTGAGCGCTGCGGTATTCGATCGAAATGAACCCGCTCTTTCCAATGACGAAAGCCGACGAACACATGAAGCGCTGCGGTGTGGTCAGACGGTAGAGGATCTCATCGTTGTAGTATTCCTGCGAACTTGCAGAAGTTCCATCTCTGAAGTTGGCTGAGAGTTGGGTCTCAAAATTTGAATTCATGGCGTAGACCGTGGGGCTGATCCAGGAGGCACCCACCCGCCACCAGTAGTTGAAACGATATTGGAATCCAAGATGCAGATTGACCCCGACAGCCGATAGTCCATAACGATCGTAGAGCAGCAGGTCGTTCACAGGGCTGTTTGCATCGAATTCTGATTCGGTGTAGTTGCTTTCCTCCGTCATTTCCAAAAAGGGGATACCGATCCCCGCTCCGTAGAACAGCCGATGGCCGCGATTGGCGGCCAAACTGAAGAGCAATTCATCATGTCCTCCGCTCTGCCGGACCTCCCGCTCTTGCATCAGATCCAGTCCTGTGGCGGAGGAGGAATAGGTGAAGTTGGTCGGATCGATCACATCGGTCAGATAGGCTTCCCAGGCCATTCCTTCATATAGCCATCCCTGATCGATGAGTTGATCGCTCGGAATGCCATTGGAGTTATATATCCACTGATCGATGATGGAGGAAATCGGATTGCTGCCCGCCACATTGAATCTACGGCCGAAATCGGCAAGCCGCTTGAAGCTCAGACCAGCGAAATAGCGGACATCTTTGGATCCAAGCTCCTCAAGTTCGCCGACCAATCCTGCCTGAGCGATAAAAAGGGAAGCGCTGCGCTCACGCACGTCCTCCCCGTAATACGCTGAGGTGAATTCTCTGCTTCCAACACCAAGGTCGAGCTCGAGTCGGCCCCTGCGAAAAACGGCGAGACCGGCTGGGTTGTCATGAACGGAACTGAAATCGTTTCCCAAAGCGCCCATCGCCCCGCCCAAAGCCGTGTAGCGTGGACTTCCGATCAGATCCCGTTCACCAAACCAAAGGGCTTCTTCAAAACTTTGCGCTTCAGCGGCCAAGCCAATAAGAACGGTCAATAGGATGAAATGATGCCTCATCGGCGTCTGCTGCTTCCCGATCGCGACGGTGAATTGCTCCGTCTTCCGGAAGAACCTGAGGAAGGTCGGGAACGCCCGGATCCTGTGGAATTTCCAGACCGATCGGATGGTGTATAGTTGTTTTCGTCCTGAACGCGGCGAGCGGGTCTGCCGTTCTCTTTCGATGGGTTGGACCGCTCCCCGGATCCCAGCGGTTCGAGAAGCCGAATGCCTTTCCATCCTTTAGAAGAAGTCTGCCCTTCCCTACCGGATCGGCCAGAGGATGGAATGCGAACGGCCGGCCTTCCTCTAAAATTCTCGTCGCGTTCAAGTTGCCTTCCCGATCTGGAAGATCTCTGGCTGTTGCTGGCTGAGTTGCGGTCATTGGGCTCTTCAAAACTCTGCTCATCCATTGCCCTTCGGATGCGAAGTCGCTCGGACTCTTCTCTGTCCGAATAGGAAGCGACATATCCCGTGCTGCGCGACGAGGACGATTCCACGGATGTCTCCGAAGATCTTAATCGAACATATTCGCGATACACTTGCTGTTTTCCACTCCGGTCGGTCAAAGGGTCCGAGGCCGAACGCGTTCGGTCCGGCCGAACACCCCGAACGGCAACACCGCTTCGGTAGAACCCACCGCCACCGAAGGGATCATTCCAAGGCCCGTTGTAATACGGGTTATATCCATAATACGGATAGGAATAAGGAAAAGTACCATAGCCGTAGAAAGGAACGCCAAAGCCCATCCCATAGCCCATGGAGCTGCCCCAGCCGTACATATCAAACGGCGAGTAGCCTGAAAAACCGAAAGGATCGCACATCCCGATCGAACCGAAGCTGTTCCATGGCGTACCCGATACACCCATCCCAAAAAAGTCATTGGCATCTTGTGGGTCGTAGTAATCAAAACCCTCTTCCTCCTGATCGATCGGCTCGCTCTCTTCCTCAGCATACAGGTCGATCCATTCGACATCGGGATCGTAATAAATGCCATCGTCCATCAGGTTGGCCGACTGGCCCGCCCGGTGGAGATCGCAGGAAATTTGGGTAAGTACAAAGGAGAATAGAACTATTCGAAGGAGGAAGGAGTGGACTTTCATAGGCAGGCGAGCAATCCCTTTCATTAGTTTTGTTTCGCAAATATTTACAAAAAACATTCCACGATCTCAAGATGGCCAAAGTCCTAGCGAAAAGAGAAGAAGATTATGCGCAGTGGTACAACGATTTGGTCGTCAAGGCCGATCTTGCTGAGAACTCCGGTGTCCGCGGCTGCATGGTCATCAAGCCCTATGGGTATGCGATATGGGAAACCATGCAATCCGACCTGGACCGAAGGTTCAAAGAGACCGGACATCAGAATGCCTACTTCCCCATATTCATTCCCAAAAGCTACTTCAGCAAAGAAGCCGATCACGTAGAGGGCTTTGCCAAAGAATGCGCAGTGGTGACCCACTACCGCCTGAAGAATGCAGAGGATGGTTCGGGAGTGGTGGTCGATGAGGATGCACGCTTGGAGGAAGAATTGATCGTTCGCCCCACCTCGGAGACCATCATTTGGGACACCTATCGCAATTGGGTTCAAAGTTACCGGGATCTCCCCATTCTCATCAATCAGTGGGCGAATGTGGTTCGCTGGGAGATGCGTACCCGTCTGTTCTTACGGACCGCAGAATTCCTCTGGCAGGAGGGACACACGGCCCATGCCACACAAGCTGAAGCCGTTCAGGAAGCAGAGACCATGCTTCGCGTTTACGCAGAATTCGTGGAAGAAATTCTGGCTATCCCCGTGATCCGGGGAATAAAGACTGAAAGCGAAAGATTCGCCGGGGCCCTCGAAACATACTGTATAGAGGCACTTATGCAGGATGGAAAAGCCTTGCAGGCCGGCACCTCGCATTTTCTGGGACAGAACTTTGCCAAGGCCTTCGATGTCAAATTCCAGGACAAGGAAGGAAAGGTCGATCATGTCTGGGCCACCTCATGGGGCGTATCCACCCGACTGATGGGCGCATTGATCATGAGTCATTCGGACAACAATGGACTGGTATTGCCACCTCTTTTGGCACCGACCCAGCTGGTGATCGTTCCCATCTACAGAGGACAGGAGGAACTGGACACCTTGCGACCTGTGGCTGAAAAGCTGATGAATGAGCTCCGCGATCGTGGCGTCCGGGTTCGTTTCGATGATCGGGACACCCACAAGCCCGGATGGAAATTCAATCAATACGAACTGCAGGGTGTTCCCCTGCGCATCGCATTGGGAAAAAGGGACCTGGAGAACGGAACAGTGGAACTGGCGCGACGGGATACTTTAGAGAAATCGTCCATTCCGTTAGAGGAAGTGGCTGGAACCGTCAACGACTTACTCGAGCAGATCCAGCAATCTCTTTTTGAAAAGGCACTCCGCTTCCAGAAGGCGAATACACACCGAGTGGACAGCTGGGAAGAATTTGTGGAACGGATCGAACAAGGCGGATTCCTTTCCGCACATTGGGACGGAACCGCAGAGACCGAAGAACGGATCAAGAAAGAAACCAAAGCGACCATCCGCTGTATCCCCCTGAATGCCGAAGAGGAGAACGGGAAATGCATTTACAGTGGTAATCCATCTCAAAGACGGGTCTTGTTCGCAAGGGCATATTGAGTGAAATGAACGAACAGGAACGCATATTGGAGTTGCTTCGCGAGCGATCGGGCACCAAGCAGGCAGTCTGGAGGAACGCCCAGAGGGCTTTTGGGGAATTGCGTTCCGTAGCCGCAGAAGAGGCAGAAGATCTGAAAGAGGCCCTGGGAAAGGAAGCCCAAGAGGTTTCCGTGAACTTCACCGAAAAAGGAGATCTTGAATTCCGGCTGCAGTTCTCTGGGGATGTTCTGATCTTTCTCTTGCAGACCAATGCCTATGCGCTCGAAGATCAGCACGAGTTGATGAAGTCGGACTATCTGAAGAGCCAACCTTTGAACGGCTATTTCGGGCTTATCCACATCTATAATTTCCTGTCGGATTCCATCAAATACGGACGGCTCAATGACTACGGGCAGCTGATCGGACGGCTGTACATCAATAAAGAGAATCGTTTTTTCACCGAGGGACAACGGCAGTTGGGTTTCCTCTTCAGAGACTTGGCCGATCAGACCGCAGATAAAGAGGCCATGCGCAAGATCATTCGGACCTGCATCCTTCACGCGCTCGATCTGGACCTGACTCCTCCACCACTCAAATCGATCGAAGACATCAATGTGCATCAACTCGAGCACATCAGCCAGGAACTGCGCGTCAGAAAGACAAGTGGACTTGGATTCAAGACCAGTGCAGTAAAGGGCCGGAACCGGTTGTAAGAATCCATTTTTACGCTACCTTTGCGCTCCCTTAGAAACATGGTGCATTCCGTTCTACAGGGAATTGGGGAAAGTCCCCAGAGTTCTTTGGCCCATTCGTCTATCGGCTAGGACGCCAGATTTTCATTCTGGAAAGAGGGGTTCGATTCCCCTATGGGCTACCAGTTAAACCTACGGCTATGGCAAATCATAAGTCAGCATTGAAGAGAGTTCGCAGCAACGAAAAAAGACGCGAACACAACAAGTATTACCACAAGACGATGCGCAATGCGCTTCGCGATGTTCGCAGCACCGAAAAGAAAAAGGATGCGGAGAAGCAGGTCCCTGCCCTTTTCGCGATGATCGATAAGTTGGCCAAGCGCAACATCATCCACAAGAACAAAGCGAACAACCTGAAATCAGGAGTGGCTCGTCATCTGAACAGCTTGAGCTGATGATGGCCAACTAGCATTTGAATTGGAAAGCCCCTGCTCAGGGGCTTTTTTTATGGCTACTGGGTAGGGACCAGAAATACTTCCTCACCCGGTCGGCACATCCAATATTGCTCGCGAGCGAATCGCTCCAGTTGCCAGGGATCGCTTTGAAGCTGTTCGAGCTTGTCCCTGTCTTCTGCAAGAGCCAGCTGGTAGAAGTCAATGCCATTCTCCAACTTTTCGATCTCCTGATCGAGTTCCATATGCAGCAGCAGGGAATTCGCATCGAATATCAGCATCCATACAGCGAACCCGATCGTCACCATCAGGTAGCGATTCCGCGTGCGAAAGAGCCTCTTGATCCGTTCGACATTCATATGGATGAATTTAGAAAAGTGAAAGGGACATCACGCTCCTCCCACATGGCTAATTATGAACACGGCAGCCGTGGCTTTTCTCCTTCGTACATTCGATGGAACGAATTTTCCTGATGTCCGATCGCTCATCTGTTTTCCCCCATACCGATGCCGCTGACTGGTGGCAGATCATCCGCAAGGAACTCAAAGGCCGTCCAGAAGAGACACTGTTCACCGAATGGTGGGAAGGATTCCAAACCCCGCCCTTTCATTCGGCGGAGGAACCGAGACCCGTGGACCCTTTATTCGAGGCATATCCATGGCACGCCAGCTGTGCGGTCGGCCCGGATGATCTACCCGCTTCGGCACTGAAGGTATTGAACAACGGTGCGGACGGTCTACGCATCCAATTCCAACCAAATGCGGACCTGACCCGATCCTTGATAGAGATCCAACTCGAATTTCTCCGCATCGAACTTCTGCCCGGGGAACTATCGGGGACTTGGATCGAAAGCTGGAAGGACATCCTTGCATCGGCAGACAAAAAGCGCCTGAATACCGCTCTTGGTTTTGACCTCTGGCAGGGCCATTCTTCAAAGGGATCCGGGGCAATGAGTTTTCAAAAACAGCTCACTGAATTCAGGGCAATTGGCGCAGCTCAGCTCTTTCGTCACCCCATACTGATCGATTGCAGCCTCTATGCAGAAGCAGGCGCCCGCATGGACACCCAACTTGGAATAGCGCTCTCCATGGCGCATGAAGTTCTGGGAGAAGACCCTTCACTTTCTCCGGAACATTTGCATTTCCGATTCTCTCTTGGGCGGAATTTTCTTCTGGAAACAGCCAAGCTGCGTGCATTCCGTGAATTGTGGTCGTTCTACCTCGACAGCCTTGGCCGAAGCAGAACTGAAGCTTTTGTCAATGCACGAAACAGTCTAAGACCTCTTTCTGCTTCCGATCCTCACGGAAATCTTTTGCGGCTGACCACGATGGCCGTTAGCGGACTCCTGGGCGGGGCGCAGAATATGGAGCTCACAGACCATACGCTCGGTGGTCCAAAGAATGGAGAAGCACATCTACCGGTCAACATCTTGCATCTTTTGCGATTTGAAGGGCGCTTGGATCGATTGGAAGATCCGCTGGCCGGAAGCCATTCGATCGAAGCCCTCACCGAACACCTGGCAGAGATGGGATGGTCTGCTTTTCAGGAGATCCAAAGACGAGGCAGTGCCTCAAAAGTACTCTGCGATCCATGGTTTGCACGGAGGGTAGCAGAAGAAGCCGAAGCAGAACAGAACGCGCATGACCATGGAAAATATCCAGTGATCGGATCGAGCCTGCACCCATTTGGTTCGGGCGATATGAAAATGGAGCCATCCACCTCATTATGGCCGCTGCGCAGACTGGCAGAAGGAGCAGAAAAAGAGCGATCGAAATGAGCAAGGGCAAAGACTTCAGCAGCATTTCCTTCAGAAGCACTCGAAAAAGGCACTCGGAAGAGCGATGGGTGTACTGTGCCGGACGCCCGCCCTTCGTACGCGGCCCCTATGGAAGCATGTACACCATTCGGCCCTGGACGATCCGCCAATATGCGGGCTACTCCACTGCAGAGGAATCCAATGCATTTTACAAGAAAAACCTCGCTGCCGGCCAAAAGGGCCTTTCCGTAGCCTTTGATCTGGCCACTCATAGAGGCTATGATTCAGACCACCCGCGCGTGACCGGAGATGTTGGGAAGGCCGGAGTGGCCATTGACAGTGTGGAGGACATGAAGGTTTTGTTCGATGGCATTCCGCTGGATGAGATGTCTGTTTCCATGACCATGAATGGTGCCGTGCTGCCGATCATGGCCTTTTATATCGTTGCTGCCGAAGAACAGGGCATCCGCCCAGATCAACTCTCAGGCACCATACAGAACGATATCCTCAAGGAGTTCATGGTCCGCAACACCTACATCTATCCACCGCGTCCGAGCATGCGGATCATTGCAGACATCTTCCGCTATTGCAGCGC
>RFXV01000058.1 GCA_009921445.1 Flavobacteriia bacterium | reverse complement strand
GATGAGCAGGAGGCAGGAAAGATGAATCTATGTTTGGAGCAAGTTCAGGGAGAGGTGCTTTGTGTTTCTCAGTTCACGCTTTTTGCCCGAACCAAAAAGGGAAACCGACCGAGTTTTGTGGACTCAGCGCCTTCGGAACAGGCCGAGCGTTTGTATGAAGAATTCGTATCTGTGCTTCGAGAACAGGGAGTGAAGGTGGCCACTGGTATTTTCGGAGCGCACATGGAAGTGGAATCGATCAATGATGGACCCGTCACCATTTGGATGGACAGCAGAGACAAAGAATAAAAGCAAGAGATATGCAGCAGGCGATCGAACAACTACAGAAAGAGGTCAATGAGTGGATCGAGGCGCACGGCGTTCGGTACTTCAACGAACTGACCAATATGGCTCAGCTCACAGAGGAAGTCGGTGAGGTGGCACGGATCGTTGCCCGTCGCTACGGGGAACAGAGCGAGAAGGAATCCGATAAGGAAAAAGATCTGGGAGAAGAGCTCGCGGACGTTTTATTTGTTCTGCTCTGTCTGGCAAATCAAACGGAAACCGATCTGCAGGCCGCATTCGAGCGGAAGATGGAAGCCAAACGAGAGCGCGATCACGACCGCCACCACAACAATCCTAAACTCAGAGGCTGAGTTCTAGCTGACCAGCACAATGGCCTTGTTGGCATTCACTTCAATGACGCCTCCTTGAATGTTCACGTAAATTGAGGAGCCTTCGACCCTGAGACGGTCTGGAAGTTCGTCCGCCGCTAAAGCTTTGGATACATCCAGTTTTACCGTTCCCTCAGCCAGCGTCGCGATGAGCGGCGCGTGGTTATCCAGGATCTGGAAGAGGCCGTCCTTACCAGGAAGTTGAACTGCCACGGCCTCGCCCTGATAGAGCTTCTGTTCGGGTGTGATGATCTCTACGGTCATTAGGAAGCGCTGCACACGACGGGCACGGTGTACGACCATCTTGTCTTCTTCGCTCAGTTCATCCATTCCGAGGATGGCGATGATGTCCTGGAGTTCCTTGTATCTCTGCAGGGTCTCCTTTACACGCTGTGCAGTGTTATAGTGCTCGTCTCCAACGATCTCCGGAGTGAGGATCCGGCTTGTGGAGTCCAGTGGATCCACTGCAGGATAGATACCCAAAGAGGCGATCTTACGGCTCAGTACCGTAGTGGCATCCAAGTGGGCAAAGGTCGTGGCCGGTGCGGGGTCGGTCAGGTCATCTGCAGGCACGTAGACCGCTTGTACAGAGGTGATCGATCCATTTCGCGTCGAGGTGATGCGTTCCTGCATCGCGCCCATTTCAGTCGCCAAAGTGGGCTGATATCCCACCGCAGAAGGCATCCTTCCAAGAAGGGCAGATACTTCGGATCCCGCCTGAGTGAAGCGGAAGATGTTGTCGATGAAGAACAGGATGTCACGTCCGGCTCCTTCTCCTTCTCCGTCACGGAAGTATTCAGCCAATGTCAATCCGGAGAGCGCCACTCGTGCACGGGCTCCGGGAGGCTCGTTCATCTGTCCGAAAACGAAGGTCGCCTTGGATTCCTTCATCTTCTTCATGTCCACTTTGCTGAGGTCCCAGCCGCCCGCTTCCAGGCTTTCAACAAACCCTTCGCCGTACTTGATGATGCCAGACTCGATCATTTCGCGCAGCAGGTCATTTCCTTCACGGGTCCGCTCGCCGACTCCAGCGAAAACAGAGAGACCACCGTGGCCTTTAGCGATGTTGTTGATCAGTTCCTGGATGAGTACTGTCTTACCTACACCAGCACCTCCGAACAATCCGATCTTTCCTCCTTTGGCATAGGGCTCGATCAGGTCGATGACCTTGATCCCTGTGAAGAGGACTTCGGTCGCTGTGGAGAGCTCTTCGAATTTGGGCGCTTCCCGGTGGATGGGCAGTCCGTTGGAATTGTCCACTTCGGCCAATCCGTCAATGGCGCTTCCGACCACATTGAATACACGGCCGTAGATGTCTTCACCGATCGGCATCTTGATGGCTGTTCCCTGAGCGATCACTTCCTGCCCCCTGGTAAAGCCATCAGTGGAATCCATGGCGATGGCGCGAATGGTGTCTTCACCAATATGCTGCTGAACTTCCATGACCACTTTCTGTCCGTTGTCACGGGTGACCTCAAGGGCCTCATAGATCTTTGGAAGTTTGTTTTCTGTGGTATCGAAACTGACGTCCACCACTGGACCGATGATCTGGGCGATCTTGCCCTTTACTTGAGCCATGAAAAATGCTTTTTTTTTGGCATTCAATCACCACTATTGGGCAGCGGTGAAACTTGCGTCAAAAGTAGCAAATGATCGCTCCCGTTCGCACTTTTGGAAAACTTGTGTGTAAGAGCCTGCAATAGACCACTTAAGAGACTTACTTCCAGGCCTCTAAAGCTTCAATGATCGGAACTGATCAAGGGCGTACGACTTGCAGTTTGCCTTCGTGAACACGCCCTTGTATGCGCGCTGTCCATTGATACATTCCCTGCGCCAAATGAGCGATCTCGATCTGCGGGTCTTTTGAGCCGATCCATTCCTCCTGCAAAACAAGCTTTCCCTGCATGTCATACAGACTGAATTCCGTGCAGGCCGTTCCCTCGAGCTGAATGTAATTGGAAGCGGGTTGAGGGAAGACCCGGGCGCCAATGGCCTTGGGCTCCTCTGTACCTACTGTGTTCTGATAGACGCGTACATAATCCACTTCCATCTTGCTTTGCTGGAAATTGGGGTCGATGGTGTGCCACGCACTGCCCATCGCCACATTCAGGATCATGAATTGCGGGTCGTCGTAGGGCCATGTAGCAGCATTCTTTACAGGCGGATTGTAGACATAGAAAACCTCATCATCCACCATGAAGGCCATCTCGTTGGGCGACCAGTTCAGCGAGTAGACGTGAAACGAATCGCTGACAGTGGGCAATGGATAGGCACCTTTGTTCACGGTCGCCCCGTTGCTGCTCAGGTTGTGCAGGGCACTTTGAACCCGTCCGCTGTCGATGCCCCAATGCTCAATGATGTCGATCTCTCCGCAATCTGGCCAGGGCTTCACAAATGGATTCCAATGATTGCCGTGGGAGAGCCCCAGCATCCAAATGGCCGGCCAGGTGCCCACACCCCGTGGAAGTTTTGCGCGTACATCGATCCTTCCATAGGTGAAGGAAAATTTGGAATTCAGGCGCGCAGAAGTATAGTCGAGTGTGACCCCATACGCATTGTAGGTTTCCCTTTTGGCCACGATGTGCAGTTTGCCGTCTTGTACATAGGAATTGTCCAGTCTATTTGTATAGTGCTGGAATTCTCCGTTGTGCCAACCCCATGAATTGGGCGGTACGATCTCTTGGAACCAATCGCTGCTGTTCACGGCACCGTCGGTATTGAATTCATCTGCGTAGACCAGATCATGATACACCACATCCAGCTGATGCACGGAACCGAAGTTGGGGTAGCTGATGTTGTCAAATCCGTAGCTGCCCGTGGTGGTGGAGGCCCCATTGACAAAAAGCACCAAACGATCGAAGGATCCGGTGGCGTTCACCGTATTGGGCGAACCCGGGTGCTGTGCCTGACTGAAGTCGAAGGATACACTGATCCATCCCGATCCGTTGACATTCTTCTTGACCTCAACAGGCGTTTGCTGGCCCGATTCCAATTTCACCAGAACCTCGTTGGTGCCACCACTTTGGTAGAAGTCGAGCTGTATGATCTTGTTCGAGTCCAGGACGGCATTGGAAGGAAGGTCCAGGTACATGCCCTCCCAGGCATTTCCTGTATTGGTGATCTCTCCATAGGTGTTGCTGGGATCGCTGGGATCCGTCTTCAGCTGAAAGCTGGCCCCGAGGAAAGTTTCAAAAACATCGAGATGTGAACTGAAATCGATCAGGCCGCCTGTATTCTGTGCCCAAGAGATATGGGTGATAAATACTAAAGAGAAAAGGAGAGAGATTCTGCTGCGCATGGGCTTATAGTAAAATGTACAATTAGTTCCGACCGCAATGATACGACAACCACCGATGAACTCTATGCAGAATGAATATCATTTAACACATCACTGATCTCAGCCACGATCATGGCGGTCGCGCCCCAGATGATCTCGTCCCGCCACTGGTAAGCGGGGACATTCAAGAGACCGCGTGTGGTGTGTACAGAGACTTCGCCGTAGACATTTGGTTGCATAAGTTCTTCCAGCGGCAACTCAATGAGTTCGTCCACCTCAGAGGTTTGAAGAATGAAGTCCGGCCGCCGATCGCTCAAGCCTAGAAATGGAACCACTTCGTATCTGCTTGGCGGGATGTACAAACGGGTGAGTTCAGTTGGCCGCTGTACTTTTTCCGCCTGTATTCCGACCTCCTCCCAGGCTTCCCGCAGGGCGGTGTGGAGAAGATCACTGTCCTCAGATTCCACCTGTCCTCCGGGAAATGCGATCTGTCCGCCGTGGACACCGGGATAGGAAGGTCTTCGGATGAGTGCACAACAAACGCGATCGTTCATCGGGTAGAGCAATGCGAGCACAGCCGCCACCCTGCGTTCATTGGGAAATGCCTTTCCCAGATCCGGTCTGCGTTCGGGAGGCACGAGGCGTCGGTGTGCCGCCAATCCGGGAAGGGGACGCGCCATGCGCTTGTACAAAGCCTCTGAGAACTCAGGCCATTTCAAACTGGACGATCCTTTCACCCTTCAAAGAAACAAAGCATCGCGGGCCGAGCTTTTATACGTGCGACCTTTTCACGACATTCCACACCTGATGACCCTCACACAACTTCAATACGCACTGGCCGTTTACACGCATCAGCATTTTGGAAAAGCTGCAGAAGCCTGTCATGTCACCCAGCCTACGCTGAGTATGCAGATCCAAAAGCTGGAGGAAGAGTTGGGCATTCTCCTGTTCAACCGTGAAAAACATCCCGTTCGGGCCACGGAGGCTGGGGAGCCGATCCTGATCCAGGCACAGTGTGTCCTGGATGAATCGGGACGCATTGGTGAACTCGTTCAGGAAATGAAAGGAGACCTGACCGGGGAGTTTCGGCTGGGCGTCATCCCAACACTGGCCCCGCAAATGATCTACAGACTGGCTCCAAAGTTGCGAGAGCATCTGCCCGATGTGCGCTTTAAGATCCGGGAGCTGCAGACCGAACAGATCATCGAGGCCATCCGATCACGAGAACTGGATGCTGCACTCTTGGCAACCCCCTTGGATGAGCGGCTCATTCAGGAAGAGCCGCTGTTCTACGAGCCCTTCATGGCCTTTGTCCCCGAGGACCATCGACTGGCGCAGGAAGCCTTTGTTCTGCATTCCGAACTGGTCTTGGACGATCTGCTTCTGCTCGACGAAGGGCACTGCTTTCGCAATTCGGTGCTCAAGCTCTGTGGCGAACGCACAGAGATCGGGTCGAGGGGAAGGGGAAGCATTGAACTGGAAACAGGGAACTTTGATTCACTCATTCGTCTTGCGAAACAAGGCCACGGAATGACCCTGCTTCCCTACCTGACCGCAGCCGACCTGCCCAAGGACGATCAAAAGTTGCTGAAACCATTGGATCATCCGATCCCCACTCGGGAGATCAGTCTGGTCTTTCACCGGTCCAATTTCCGGCATCGAATGATCGAAAAGATCGGGCGATCCGTCCGCGAGAGCGTTCCGCCGCGCCTTCATGAGGAAAAGCACCATCCGATCGCCCCCTTGTGAACCTTGTGTCCTTTGACTTGTTTTTCAGGCGAATGCCTGAGGTTAAAAAGATACCACTCTTCCCCCTTCATCTCTTTCTTCTCCCCGGAGAACGCAGCGAGCTGCACATCTTTGAGGAGCGATACAAGGAGCTGGTGCGCCACTGTGTATCGGAGGATGAAGTGTTTGGTATTGCATGCAACGCCCGGGAGAATTGGAAGAACTTTGGCAGTCTGGTCCGCATCTCTTCCATACTCAAGCACTACGAACAGGGCGAGATGGATGTGGAGATCGAGTGCATTGGCCTTTTCCGACTGAAGAAATTCTTCTACACTGTGGATGAACGGCTCTGGCCGGGCGGCTATGTGGAGGACTGGTCGAATCCGCTGCTTCCGGAATCGGAGCAATTGGAATCAGTGCCACATGGATCTGCAGACAGCACGGATATCTATGACTTGAATCTCTCGCTGTCCGACAAATTGCGCTTAGCATCCATCATCGATGGTTCTGCCCAGTCGGAATTCGTGGCCAGCCGCAAGCGCCTACTGGAACTGCTCGAGGAACAGGAAGAGGCCTGTTTCAACGAGCTGATCTACCTCAACTGACCGGAACAGGGGCTCCGTTCTGCTCGGCGAGTAGATGGAAACGCATGAACATTTCTTCCGAATACCAGCCTGTTTTTCGGGTGGCTTTCACCACTTTTCGGTGGCGCTTCCCACGGTAGGCATAGGCATCGATCGCTGACTCATTGGTCCACAAACTGAAGGTGGCTTGTTCGATCAGTGGCCACTCGCCTATCCCTTTGGAGAATTCCAATTCTGAGATCCCTCGAAGCTGACGGCTGACCTTTCGAACCCTCAGCCAGAAATAGGGCATCCAATGCCATTTGATGCGTGCCCGCGTGATCACCGCCACTTTGCCCGCGATCGGCTCCGTATCGAGCACAAAGGGCTGGTCTCCTTTCCACGCGCCTTTTCCCCGGTGGGCCCGAAGCCAAAAGCTTCTTATTCCGCTGCTGCGCGCTTCCAACTGTTGGAAGATCGCTTCTCCTTTTAGAGCAAGCTCAGCACTTTCCTTGTCTTTCCAGACCGTCAGCAGCGCATAAGTGCCTGTATCGGGCCAGGGACGAAATCCCATTCCGGCACCTGTGCCCATCATTCGAAAAAAATCAAGGCCTTCCAACTCATGCAATTGTTCGGGGGCCAGTCCCATTTGGGTAAAGGCCCACCAACGATCAGATCGTCCAGAAAACGAATAAAAACTCAAACAGACCGCTTGCATGTGTACTTCAACTGCTCTGCGTCAGGAGGGTTCACCAGTAAAGCAGCGCAGAGGCCCAGGTGAAGCCGCTGCCGAATGCTGCCAGACAGATGAGATCGCCTTCTTTCAGTCGTCCTTCCTCCCAGGCTTCGCTCCACGCGATCGGGATGGAAGCAGCTGTGGTATTGCCATAGCGCATGATGTTGTTCATCACCTGATCATCCCGCAGTTTCATCTTCCCCTGAATGAACTGGCTGATGCGCAGATTGGCCTGATGCGGGATCAGCAGATCGATATCAGATGCCTCTTTCCCGTTGTGCTTCAGCGCTTCATATATGACTTCCTGAAAGCGGGTCACCGCATGTTTGAAGACGAAGTTTCCATTCATATAAGGGTGGTAGGCCGGGTCATCGCTGCCGCCTTCTTCGATGAGCCGGTCTACCCAATGGGACGTGCTGGGTTCAATGAGCGCCAGCTCCTTGGCGTGCTTGCCCTCGGAGTGCAGATGTGTTGATAGAATACCGGAATGGCCTTCAGGAGCCCTTTCCACAATGGCAGCGCCAGCGCCATCACCGAAGATGACAGATACATTTCTTCCGCGTGTGGTGAAGTCGAGTCCGCCACTGTGCAGTTCGGAGCCGATGACCAGGATGCGCTGATACATACCCGAACGAATGAATTGATCGGCAACGCTCAGACTGTATACGAATCCTGAACATTGATTTCGGACGTCCAGTGCGCCGATCTCGGGAATGCCCAGTTGTTCCTGTACCATGACCCCTGGACCGGGGAAATAGTAATCCGGGCTCAGCGTGGCGAAAATGATGAAGTCCAGATCACTTGCCTCAATGCCTGCGCGCTCCAAAGCCACTTTTGCTGCTTTGCTGCCCATGACCGAGGTCGTGTCTGTTTTTGGGTCGGCAAACCGACGCTCCTGGATGCCTGTTCGCTCAATGATCCACTCGTTGGAGGTGTCCATGAGTTTGGACAGATCCTCGTTGCTCACCACCTTGGGCGGCACATAGTGCCCCACTCCGCTTATCCGTGCCTTGTACATGCCGTATCGTTTTCAGGCCATAATATACGGGCAAACGGTAAGTGCGGAGTCTGTTGCTGCCCATCAAAAGGCCTCATTTATCTTGCGCAGATGAAGCCATTGCACCTCATCCTCTCTTTGTCGGTCCTCTTGTTCGGTTCGTGTTCAACAAAGCCTCAGGCCGATCTTCTGCTGTACAATGCGGTCGTTTATGCAGTGGACGATGACTTCTCTGTCCACGATGCGATCGCGGTATCCGACGGCAGAGTGGTGGGTGTGGGCGCAAAGGCCGATCTGGAGCAAGGCTTTTCCATGGATTCTGTCTTGGACCTGGACGGAGCGATCGTCTTCCCTGGATTCATCGATGCGCATTGCCATGTGATGGGCTACGCTCAGGCCCTTTTGACCGCAGATCTGAGAGCGGCGGGTTCCGAGGAAGAAATGGTGCTTTTGCTCAAGCGGTGGTACGATCTCCAATTGGAACGGGGCTTCACTCTGGACCGCGTGCAGGGTTGGGGATGGGACCAGAACAATTGGCCGGGGAAAGAAATGCCGGAGCGCAGCCTGCTTGATTCCCTCTTTCCTGATGTGCCTGTGATCTTACGAAGGGTGGACGGACATGCCGTCCTTGTCAATGGTAAGGCGCTTGAGGCAGACCAGGTGTGTTGTCCGGATGGACTGAAAGGAGGTGAGATCGTCATGGATGGAGATCGCCCAACAGGGCTCTTGATCGACAATGCCGTTGAACGGGTCGAAGATTGGACACCTGACAAAGCGCAAATGGAAGAGGCATTGAAACTGGCGGAGCAGAATCTGCTCGCTCATGGCCTGACGGGTTTGCACGATGCCGGCCTGCCCAAGGAAGAATGGATGCTGCTGCGCTCCATGAGTTCAACTGGTGATTTCCGCATCCCGATCAGCTGCATGGCCTCCGATGACCCCGAGAATTTTGCCTTTTTGCGCGAAAGCGGACCCATTGAAGAGGACCGGTTCTGGTTGCGTTCCGTGAAGTTCTACTCCGACGGTGCGCTGGGTTCGAGAGGCGCACTGCTGCTTGAGCCCTACGCCGATGCTCCGCATGCGCACGGTCTGCCCGTGACCTCGCGCGAAGACATGAAAGAACGATTGGAAGAAGTATATGCAATGGGTCTTCAGGCCTGCGTGCACGCCATAGGTGATTCTGCAAACCGGATGGTCTTGAAGCTCTATGCCGATCAATTGCAGGACGATCACAACCGTCGCTGGCGGGTGGAGCACGCCCAAGTGGTTCAGCCTGGCGATCGTCACTGGTTCTCCGATCACGGCATCATTCCTTCGGTACAGCCTACGCATGCGACTTCAGATGCCGATTGGGCGGAGGATCGTTTGGGTGCAGATCGCATGGCGGCGGCCTACGCCTATTCGAGTTTACGCGCGCAATTGGGGATCCTGCCCCTGGGAACGGATTTCCCAGTGGAGGACATCGATCCGTTGAAGACCTTTTACAGTGCGGTCTCGAGAAAGGACTTCTCCGGCATGCCCGAATCGGGATTTCTCACCTCTGAATCCCTTAGCAGAGAAGAAGCCATCCGTGGAATGACCGTCGAAGCAGCGTATGCTCAGTTCAGGGAGGCCGAGACCGGTAGTCTGGAACCAGGAAAATGGGCGGACTTGGTGGTCTTGGATACCGACCTGATGGAATGTGCAGAAGAGGCCATTCCCATTGCGCGCATCCTTTCCACTTGGATACGCGGTGAACGCCTCTTTTCAGCTCAAGATCCCAATTGATGGGTTTTGACGAAATTGACCATCCTTAAAGAATAGAACCAAACCATGGAAGGACTGAAGAGATTATTTGATTTCCCCCGCTATCAGTTGGCTCACAAGCCGTTGGAGATGTGTATGGCTACCAAGATCAACGGTGAGTGGAAGACCATATCCAGTCAGGAATATGTGGAAATGGCCGAACACTTTTCTCTTGGACTCATGGAGTTGGGCGTCAGTGCTGGCGATAAGATCGGTTTGATCACGCACAACAATCGCTATGAATGGAATGTCAGCGACATCGGCATTCTCCAACTGGGCGCTGTGGACGTACCCGTATACCCCACTATTTCAGACGAGGATACGGCCTACATTTTCAACGATGCGGAGGTCACTCTCTGCTTTGTCTCCAATGATGAGCTCTACCAAAAGGTCATGCGCATCAAGGATCAGATACCCAGCCTGAAGGCAGTGTACACCTTTCTTCCTGTGGATGACGCACCCAACTGGGAGGAGGTTTTGGAATCGGGCCGCAAAAGCGATCGTTCCGCCGAGCTTCAAAAGGCCATGGATTCGGTAAACGAAGAAGACCTGGCCACCTTGATCTACACTTCGGGTACCACAGGCAAGCCAAAAGGTGTGATGCTCAGCCACAAGAACATCGCCACGAATGCCACAGATTGTCAGGACCGCTTCCCTGTATCCAGCGGCTCATGGGCGCTGAGCTTTTTGCCTGTTTGCCACATCTTCGAACGCATGCTGTCCTATCTCTACAGCTGGCAGGGCATTCCGATCTATTTCGGTCAGTCGCTGGAAACCGTAGGCGACGACATACGCGAGGTGCAGCCGCACATTTTCACGGCCGTTCCGAGGCTGCTGGAAAAGGTGTTCGATAAGATCATGGCCAAAGGCTCCGATCTCACCGGAGTAAAGAAGTCCCTTTTCTTTTGGGCGGTTGGACTTGCAGAGGAATTTGAATTGTCGGGCAAGAGCTTTGGATATAACCTCCAGTTGGCCCTGGCGCGAAAGCTGATATTCAGCAAATGGCATGAGGCCCTGGGTGGAAACGTTCGGGCCATCGCCTCGGGCAGCGCGGCACTCAA
>RFXV01000057.1 GCA_009921445.1 Flavobacteriia bacterium | reverse complement strand
TTGGTGCACTTTGGAGTCCAAAATGAGTTTCGTGATGGGAGGATGAACGGCTTGCACGGCCTTTTGAACCAATTCGCTCAACCAAAGCCATACTCACTCTTCTATTGGCATGAGTACTTAAAATCCATCTCTGAGAGGGAATCAAACGGATCGACCCCAAAGGGGTTAGAATAAAAATGTTAAAGTTCTAAAATCACCCTAAAAATCCTCTTGCTTTGTATGGGTTGCGGTAGCCGAATAGCAAAACAGAGTAGGCAGTAAAATCAAAGCAAATGAAAAAGTCAATTTTATTAGTTGCGACCCTTGTGGTCGGTACAATGGCTCAGGCGCAGTATCATGAAGCAAAGCTCGATATCGGCGGAGCGGGTATCGGTAGTTTCGGTGCGATTTATGAGTACGGAATCAATGACGATATGGGCATCAACACTCGTATCGCCTACTTCTCCACCGATAATGACGATTCCTACAACACACTGACCTTCACAGCGGATTTCCGTTACTATTTTGACGCCTATGAAGGTGGGGACGGATGGTTCGGAACCGCGTATCTGAAATACCGGAGTCTGAAGTCTGAGAATTATTGGCCTACTTTCGATGCCAGCGGCAATTTGGTATATGAAGACTATGCCTCAGGAGGAATCGCACTCGGTGTGACCACAGGACGGAAATGGATCCTGAACGACCACTGGGTTTTGGAAAGTTATGCGGGTATCGGGCGCTATCTCGTCAATTTTGGTGGCGAACGTCCCGACAACTTTGATGATTCTTGGGGGGTTATCGGATTTAACGAAGGAGGACTTGAATTTCCGACAGATATTCGCTTGGGATTCATTGTAGGTTACAGATTCTAAGAAGCTTGCCTACGATCATTGAGCCCGCAGTATTGCGGGCTTTTTTATTTACTCTTTCAGGCAGTGGTCTCCTCATCGGAGAGGCCCTGGAAGTATGAATTGAACAGATCGTTGAAGGTGAGCCCCGTCACCAATTTGTCCCGATTGAGTTTGGCGTGTTCCGAAAGCGCCCAAAGGATCATTTCCAAAACGAAAAGCTCATCGGATCGCTCCACCTTCTGCCCCTGAACAAAACGCAGCGCCGGCGCACAGCTCTCAAGGGCAGTAGCGTGCTCAGCATCGGTCATATCGTATTCCAGTTCCAGGGTCTTCCCTTCTCCAAACCAATTGAGCAAGCCTTGATAGGGACTGGCCTCGTCTGAGGCCTTCAATTTGTCCAAGGGTGGGAAATAGCGCGGATGCATGGCCTTGACCGCCTCTCCGATCAGCCTCTCGGCCACCGCCATACTCCCCTGCTGCTCGCCTTCATAGACCAGCTCCACCTTTCCTGTGATGCTTGGCACCACCCCCATAAAATCCGTCAGGCGTACACTGGTTCTGCTTTCCCCGTTCTTTCGGGCGCGCCGTTCCGCCGTACTCATCAGGTTTTCCAAAGCAGTTACGCTCAATCTTGCACTGACTCCACTCTTGGCATCAATGAATTCGCTCTCCCGTGCCTGAAAGACGATCTGTTCCACCAGCTCCCGCGCCCATTCGGGTAAATGGATGGCCTCCTTTTGGAAATCTGTCAGGCGGGCCTCCTGTGCTGTGATCTGCATAGCTGTTTCCAGGTCTTCCGGATAGTGGGTCAGTATCTGACTCCCGATACGGTCCTTGAGCGGCGTGACGATGGAACCTCGGTTGGTGTAATCTTCCGGGTTGGCCGTGAAGACGAATTGCAGATCCAGCGGCAGCCGCAATTTGAAACCCCGTATTTGGATATCGCCCTCCTCAAGAATGTTGAACAAGGCCACCTGGATCCGGGGCTGCAGGTCCGGAAGCTCATTGATCACAAAAATGCACCGATGGGCCCTGGGCACCATGCCAAAGTGAATGGAGCGTTCGTCGGCATAACTCAGGCCCAGATTGGCAGCTTTCAGCGGATCCACATCGCCGATCAGGTCGGCCACACTCACATCAGGAGTGGCCAGTTTTTCCATGAACCGCTCTGAACGATGCATCCAGCCAACCGGTGTGGACGGACCGAGTTCTTCGATCCGCTCACGGGCCTGACGGGAGATCGGTGCCATGGGATCTTCGTTCAGTTCAGAATCCAACAAGACCGGTGTGTATTCATCGAGCAGCGAGGTCATCAGACGGGCAAGCCTCGTTTTCGCCTGACCGCGAAGTCCCAACAGATTGATGTGGTGGCCAGAGAGAATGGCCCGTTCGAGGTCAGGGATGACCGAGTGTTCGTAGCCGTGTATCCCTTTGAATACCGCTTCCCCTTTCTCCCAACTCAAAAGAAGGTTCTCCCGCATTTCCTGCTGTATGCTCCGGGGGCGATAACCACTGGCTTCCAATTCGCCCAAAGTCTTGATCGTTTGCATGCGCTCTATTTCCATTTCTTCTTTCTGTTTCTCTCGTAGTCCTCAAAAACAAGCTCACCCAGATCCTTGAGCCCTGTGTAGAAGGCCTTTCCATTATTTGCCCGAGTGAAATCCGATACGAATTCCTGCAACCAGGGATCGCGTGCGATCATGAAAGTGGTGACCGGAATGCCCTCTTTTCTCAAGGCCGCCGCCCGGTTCAGACACTTGCCAACGATGTAGTCGTCCAGACCCGCACTGTTCTTATAATACGAGCCATCTGCTTCCTTCAGACAACTCGGTTTGCCGTCGGTGATCATGAAGATCTGTTTGTTGCCGCTCTTTTTCTTGCGCAGCATCTCAGAAGCCAGATCGAGTCCGGCGACTGTGTTGGTGTGAAACGGCCCCACCTGCAAATACGGAAGTTCCTTGAGTTCGATCGGCCAGGCATCATTGCCAAACGCCAGGATCTCCAGGCTGTCTTTCGGATATCGGGTGCGTATGAGTTCTGCAAGAGCCAGAGCGACTCGCTTGGCTGGTGTGATCCGGTCCTCGCCGTAGAGGATCATGGAATGACTCAGATCGATCATCAACACGGTCGCCATCTGGCTTTTGTGTACCTGTTCCCGCACCTCGAGGTCCTCCTCCTTCAATGGCCCTCCGCCCTGCATGGCCTGCCTGATCTGTGCATTCTTGATGGACGCCGTCATGTCCACGTCGCTTACGGCATCGCCGAACTGGTAGGCCCGCGTATGTTCGTTGGGCTCATCGCCTCTGCCTGCGTGCTTGGAACGGTGGTCGCCGGAACCGGCTTTTCTGAGCTGTCCGAACACCTGTTCGAGGGCCCGGTGGCGGATGAGCTGCTCCATTTTGGAAGACAGGCCGAGTGCGGGACCGCCGGGCCGAACACTTTCCCTCAAAAAGCCCTTTTCCTTGAGCTCCTGTACAAAGTCGTCGATGCTGTAGTTCTCGTCGGTCAGGGAATATTCCTTGTCCAGCTGACGCAGCCAATCCAGCGCCTCGTCCACATCGCCTGAGGTATGGAGCAAAAGCTCACGAAAGAGGTCGAGCAGCCGTTCAAAGGGCGCCTTCTCTTTTTGGCTGAAAGTGGAAAAAACAAGACCGGAATGTATTCTGCGCTCCATGGAACAAAAAACGTCCAAAAGAATGGAAGGGTTCATGGTCGAGAAGTCCGAGCGCGACGGTTCTACATATTTGCGCTAATTTGTTTGTCCAATCCGTCGGACAGGACATGAGCAAACGCATTGGAACAGAAAAAAAGAAATAAGATCTCTGTGCTCTTCATCGATGATGAGCCTCATAACCGAAATTCCTTCAAGGCGAGCTTCCGCAGGAATTTTCACATCACACTGGCCGCATCCGGTGAGGAAGGCCTGGAATTGTTCCAAGAGATTCGTCCAGAGGTGGTCATTAGCGATCAGCGTATGCCGGGCCTGGAGGGTGTGGATATGTTGAAACAGATCAAAAGAATGGATCCACATCCCTGCCGCATCCTACTCACAGGCTACTCCAGGATCGATTCCGTGCAGGAGGCCATACAGAAAGGCATCATCGATATCTCTATGCAGAAGCCGTGGGACAGCCAAAAATTGATCGAAGCCATCGTCGCAGGTGCAGAATTGAACAGCGATCGTATTGCCGGTCTGATCAAGGATGTTGTACAGCCCGATGAAAAAGACCTGAACGGGGACAAGGTGCACTCCATCCAACAGCCCTTTTGAAAATGCCCCAAGGCACTGCAGGAACACGCGTCCTGGACAAGGACAGCAAGGCGATCCTGAGCGGATACCGCTCCCTGATGCGCGTTCTCATTGCCAAGAGCAGCAAAGAAGAACTTTCTGTTGTACGCAAGGCCTTGGAGGTCAGCATGGATGCGCACGATAAGATGCGCAGGAAGTCTGGCGAGCCCTATATCCTTCATCCCATTGAAGTGGCGCGGATCGTCGTCGAGGAGATCGGCTTGGGTGCGCTTTCGGCCACTGCTGCCCTTTTGCACGATGTGGTGGAAGATTCGAGTTACACCCTCGAGGATGTGGACCGGCTTTTCGGAGAAAAGATCGCACGGATCGTAGACGGCCTGACCAAGATCTCCGATGTATTCGACCCCGACTCGTCCCAGCAGGCTGAAAATTTCAGGAAAATGATCCTGACCCTTGGAGAGGATGTGCGCGTGATCTTCATCAAGCTGGCCGACCGTCTGCACAATATGCGCACACTGGAGAGCATGCCGGTGCACAAACAGGTAAAGATCGCTTCGGAAACACTGTTCATCTATGCGCCCATCGCGCACCGTCTGGGGCTGTACAACCTCAAATCTGAGATGGAAGACCTCTCCCTGAAATACACGGAGCCAGAGGTCTATCGCGACATTGCCATGAAGATGGAAGCCATCCGAAAAGACGAGATACGGATGCTCAAACACTTCATCTCACCCATCAAAGCCAGCCTCAAAAAGGAGGGGATGAGCTTTACGATCAAGGAACGGACGAAGAGCATCTTCAGCATCCGTAAAAAGATGATCAATCAGGGTGTGAGCTTCGATGAGGTCTACGACAAATTCGCCATTCGCATCATCATAGATGTGCCCTCTGAGGAGGACGAAAAAGCCAGCTGCTGGAAGGCCTATGCGGCAGTCACCGACTTCTATCGGCCCAATCCGGACCGATTGCGGGACTGGATCTCGTCGCCCAAATCCAATGGCTATGAAAGTCTGCACATCACAGTGATGGGACCCAATGGCCATTGGGTGGAGGTGCAGGTACGGACCCTTCGCATGGACGAAGAAGCCGAAAAAGGCCTGGCCAGTCACTGGAAATACAAGGAAGATGAAGTGGTCAGCAGCAAGATCGACAGCTGGCTGAACAAGGTTCGGGAAGTTCTGGAGAATCCGGAGCTCAACGCCATGGAATTCGTAGATGATTTCAAGCTCAACCTCTTCTCTGAGGAGATCTTTGTCTTTACGCCAACAGGTGAATTGAAGACCCTGCCCAAAGGCTCCTGCCCCATCGATTTTGCCTTCGAGATCCATACCGATGTGGGGCTGAGCACGCTTGGTGCAAAAGTGAATGGAAAACTGGTGCCACTCAACTACAAGATCAAGAGCGGTGATCAGGTGGAAATATTGACTTCGGCCAAACTCAAGCCAAAGGAGGAATGGCTCAACTATGTGGCCACGAGCAAGGCGCGCTCGAAGATCCGCTCGAATCTGCGCGAGGAACGGATGATCGTGGCCGAACGGGGAAAAGAGATCGTGCTTCGAAAATTGCGCGCATTGAAAGTCAAGGTGAGCCCTCAGGTGGAACAGAAGCTGTACCACTTCCTGAAACTGCGGGACAGCCAGGAAATGTACTATCAGGCCGGACTGGGCCTGCTCGATAATCAGGAACTGAAAAATTTTGCGCGCGAGCGGAACAGCGTGCTCTATCAGTATTTTGGCAGGGGACGGATCCGAAAGGAGACACCAGAGAAAAAGACATCGGAAGCTTCGGAAGCCACCTCATCTCCAAAGGTGCTTGTATTTGGTGAGGACGAACAGGAACTCGACCACAAGCTATCGCCCTGTTGCCATCCGATCGAAGGAGACCATGTCTTTGGCTTGGTCACCTCCACTGATGGGATCAAAGTGCACAGAAAAGATTGCCCCAATGCCATTGCCATCCAATCGCGAATCGCCCATCGGGTGATGAAAGCCCGCTGGATCTCCAAGGAAGTGCAGGAATTCGTGGCTGTGGTTCGCCTGAAGGGAATGGACACCAAGGGGCTGATCAACCGCATCACCCAGATCATCTCCAACGACCTGAACGTCAATATCCGATCGCTTGAACTGAGCAGTGAGGGCGAAATGTTCGATGGCTCTGTAACGCTGCTCGTGCGCAATAAAATGCACCTGCAGCACGTCATGGAAAAACTCCAAAAAGTGGAAGGCATCGAAGAAGTGGATCGGTCCATTCAGAAGTCCAAGCCATAGGGTAATTTTACCCTTTGTATCAACACGTGAATCAGCAAGAATTCGAAACGGTCAAAGAGGTGTTCACACGCTACCTTCAGGAGAATGGTCAGCGCAAGACTTCAGAGCGCTACGCCATACTGCAGGAGATCTACGAGAACGAAGAGCACTTCGATGTGGAATCGCTCTACCTCACCATGAAGAACAAGAACTACCGGGTGAGCCGCGCCACGCTCTACAACACCATTGAATTGCTGATGGATTGCAAACTCGTGAGAAAGCATCAGTTCGGGTCCAACCAGGCGATCTATGAGAAATCATATTTCAACCGACAGCACGACCATATCATATTGACCGACTCAGGCGAAGTGATCGAATTCTGTGACCCGAGAATTCAGCAGATCAAGGACAGTTTGGAGGACATTTTTGGATTGACCATCTCCGGCCACTCCCTGTACATTTACGCCGAGAAAGACCCAAGCGGAACAACTAAAGAAGACAAGCAGTGAACCATGTGGATATTCTCCTCGGGCTCCAATGGGGAGATGAGGGAAAAGGAAAGATCGTCGATGTGCTGACCCGGCAGTATGATCTCATTGCGCGTTTCCAAGGCGGACCGAATGCAGGGCACACCCTCGAATTCGAAGGGCACAAGCACGTGCTGCACACCATTCCATCGGGGATCTTCCATTCAGAGGCCATGAATGTCGTGGGCAATGGAGTGGTGATCGACCCGGTGATCTTTTGCCGGGAGATCGAGGAACTTAAGAAGATCGAACCGGCATGTGTGGACCGTTTGGTCATCAGCCGAAAGGCGCATCTGATCCTGCCCACACATCGCCTGTTGGACGCTGCATCGGAACAGGCAAAGGGAAAGTACAAGATCGGCTCGACGCTGAAGGGCATCGGACCCACCTATATGGACAAGACGGGACGGAACGGTCTTCGCGTGGGAGACATTGAAATGGATGATTTCAATGATCGGTACAATCAGCTCAAAGAGAAACACCAACGGATGCTCGCATCTTTTGGAGCAGATGAAGTTTCTAAGGAAATGGAATCCGGATGGATGAAAGCCATTGAGCAAATGCGCGGAATGCATCTGGTGGACAGCGAGGAATTCGTTCATTCCGCCTTGGAGAAGGAGAAGAAGATATTGGCCGAAGGTGCCCAGGGTGCCCTGCTCGATATTGATTTTGGAACCTATCCCTTCGTGACCTCGAGCACAACTACGGCAGCCGGCGCCTGTACGGGTCTGGGCATCGCTCCCAACCGGATCGGCAAGGTGTTCGGCATATTCAAGGCCTATTGCACCCGTGTGGGCAGCGGACCCTTCCCTTCCGAACTGCTTGATGAAACCGGAGAGATGCTCCGGGAGGCGGGCAGGGAATTCGGCTCAACCACCGGAAGGCCCAGACGTTGTGGTTGGCTCGATCTTCCCGCTCTGCGCTACGCCATCAAGATCAACGGGGTGACCGAACTGATCATGATGAAGGCCGATGTGCTCGACACCCTCGATCAGATCGGCGTGTGCACCGCATACACCTATAAGGGAAAGAAGGTTTCGCATCTGCCCTACCGCGTGGAAGAGGATTGGGTGCAGCCGATCTATGAAATGTTGCCCGGATGGAAGACTGAACTGACAGGCATGACCGAAAAAGAAGCCCTTCCAGCTGCCTTGACCGACTACATCAAATTCATTGAAGAATTTGTAGGCATTCCTGTGTCCATGGTCTCTGTCGGGCCTGACCGTACCCAGACCATTCGCCTTTGATCCAGGCGGTCACAGCTCGGAACCGAAGCGTTCTGCTCGCACTGGGCCTGCTGCTCTTCTCAGGCCTGTCCGCACAAGAAAAGGCCGACCGCATCCGGATCCGGCAAGCCGATGAAGGCTATTACAAAAAGGGAGGAGAACGGATCAACCGATTGATCGGATCGGTCATCTTTGAGCACGAAGGGGCGCTCCTTCACTGCGATTCTGCCTGGCTTTATGCCGATCAGAATCTCCTGGAGGCCTTTGAGAACGTCCACGTGATCCAGGACGACACCATTCACCTGTATTCCGATTATCTGCGCTACAATGGCAACACCCGACTGGCCGAGGCCGACCGAAATGTGACCCTGCGCGATCCGAGCATGACCCTGACCACGGATCATCTCGACTTCGATCGAAATACCCAAACAGCGTACTACCGAACGGGCGGGGTCATTGTGGACGAAGAAAATACCCTGCGCAGCTTGAAAGGCATCTACTTCAGTCGAAGCCGGACCTTTCACTTCAGTACGGATGTGGAACTGACCAATCTGCGCTACGAGATGTTCTCCGATACCCTCCGGTACCACTCCTCCACTAAGGTGGCCAGATTCCTCGGGCCTTCTCGCATCCTATCGGACAGCAGTCGGATCTACTGCGAGAATGGCTTCTACGATACCCGATCCGACATCGCTCAGTTCAAACAGAATGCAGAACTCTGGGACGGCCCTCAGCGACTGAAAGGAGACAGCCTTTTTTACGACCGCAACCAGGGCCTGGGAAAAGCCTTTGGTCAGGTTTCGCTGCTCGATACGGTGGAGAACTCTCTGATCACCGGGCAGCGGGGAGATTACCGGGAATTTCCTGAAATGGCAGCTGTGGGCGGAGAACCCTTGTACAGCTTGTTCGAATCCGGAGACAGCCTGCACATCCATGGCGACAGCATTTTCTATCTGGGCGACAGCCTGGGCCACGGCTTATTGAAGATCTTCCACCGGGTGCGTATTTTCAGGGAAGACATGCAAGGGGTATGTGATTCACTGACCTACAGCACGATCGACTCCACTTTCCGGCTCTATGATGCCCCTGCCTTGTGGTCTGGGAAAAGCCAAATGACCGGCGACACCATTCGGCTAGAGATGCGGCTTCAGAAAATGGACAGTCTGAAGATCGACGGCAATGCCTTTGTGCTGTCCAAAGACAGTTTGGAGCATTTCAATCAGGTGCGTGGCAAACGGATGAAGGGCAACTTCCATAGCGGTGAATTAAAGAACATGAACAGCTACGGCAACGGTCAAACGGTCTATTACGCACAAGAAGACGACGGAGACTACCTCGGTGTGAACCGGACCGACTGCAGCAACATCAAGATGCACTTCCGGAACCAGGAGATCGATCGTGTGACCTTCCTGGTCAAGCCCGTTTCCAATCTGTACCCGCTGAGCAAGGTGCCTGAGGGAGAATTGGAACTCAAAGGATTTCAAAACCGATTCAATGAACGCCCGCTGGACAAGGCTTCTGTTTTTGACTGAATGTCTGCTCGGTACCGTTCTCTTTGCTCAAAGAGAATGGACCCCATTGCAGAGCTATTCCGACTGGATGCACGTGCAGCGTCAGGCGCAGACGCATGGGCTGCCCGTTCTGGTCTTCTTCTGTGGTCCGGAGGGGAAGCTGTGTGAAGAGGCAAAAAAACAGCTGGAGGAAGAGGCGATCCAAAACTTCACGGAGGCCCGATTCATTCGAACGAAGGCATTTCTGGACGACGGACCTGGTGGTTCCCTGGCCGATCATTGGGCCATTGATTTCATTCCAGCGCTCCTGATCCTCGACGACAAAGGACGTGCGGTGGGTCGGTGGATGGGGCGGTCTAGCTCCCCGGAATTGCTGGCATTCATCAAAGAAAGTCGGAAGCGCGCCACCCAGTACGACGGGCTGAAGTTCAGGGAGGAGATCAGGCTCCTGGCCGACGACACTCTCCGGCTCCGTCAGACCGTTGGCTTCGACGAGAACACCGGCGTACCTACCCTGGTTGGCCAGTACTACGAAACCCGTATCAACCCCAATGTCTAAGTTTTATTTTCAAGACGTCATCCTTGCTGTGGCGTATGGCATCATTGACCTCGTGAAGGCACTGCCCAAGTTTGATCTTGGGGTCGCCCTAGCTTCCGCTTCGCGGTCGCTCGCTCCGGCTGTCGCCTTCGCTTACACTCTTGGCTATGAGTTCGGAGTGTGTTACCATCGTTCCAGGCGCTGGCTTGAGCGCCGTATCTTAGGAGGATCACCTGAATGACCAAAGACCTTGTCGAATTACTTGAAGCCAATGAGGCTTCACTCCTGATGCAGGAGACCAGCCATGAAGAGCTGCGTGACCTTGACTCTGACCTTCCGACTGATACCCATCTAGTACGGTACGAGAAGGACTTCCAGATCATGTTCGACGCAGTGCGTGCATACAAGATGGCCGACATCTTTAATGCCTACTATGACGCCGGCTTTATCGTCCAGGAGATTCGTAGAGGGTACGGCCGCATCAAGCCCAAGCTATTTCAAAACTCGAAAAGTATCGCGAGAACTGGGATATTTTTAAAAAATTTCAAAATACATCGGGACAATGAGCACTTTTCTACACCTACAAGGCAGGGCAGCCATTGAAAAATATGCTAAAAACCTTCAGATATGTGGAGCGTTGTCGCGCTTGTTCTCAACCTCTAATGTCCCCTATTTACAATACCGAATATCCGAACAAATATTTTGTAAATCTTTTGAGGCAGACGATTTATCCAGATCAGACATTGCTGTAGATGCCTCTAAGGCGGAATTGGGACTAGGTATCAAAACTTTTGGGGCAAAACCAAGAAATCATTCATTTGAAAAGATTGCCGAACTCATCGCTCGGTTAGGTGCATCCATGCCAAAGGGTGTCTCCAAGCCAGACGGACCACAGCATGTATGATTTAATAGGTGATATTCACGGCAGGGCCGTCGAACTCGA
>RFXV01000056.1 GCA_009921445.1 Flavobacteriia bacterium | reverse complement strand
CTGAGCCAGAGGCGACTATCGTTCGATGCCTGTTGATAAATTTCATAGAGATGTCAATACCACTTGATACAATTTTTTGAGCTAGTGAAGCAACAAATTTTTTGTTCGCCATATGAACTTCGAAATCTTTTTTCAACGCCTCTCGAAGTTCTCGTTCGCCGTTGTGGGTGGTAACGGTATGCGATGCGTCCCAGCCTTGAATTTCGATGATCTGACCTCAGAGTTGGATTCCACCTTTGGCTTTGTTGAAAGCTCGGGAGGATCATACAAGCGAAAGTTGCCACGCGAGATATATGCTTCCTTGACGCACAGCTTCAATCAGCGCCACCACCTATCGGCCACCTACCATATGCGCAGTTGGAATTCGAACAACTACCACGATATGGGTTTCAGCTATCAGGCCAAATTGGGAAGGACCTTTCATTTTGTGGCTGGATACAACATGATCAACGGCATCTGGAATAATATTTCAGGAGGCTTTGCCCTCAACATGGGCGGCTTCCAATGGCACCTGATGAGCGATGATGTCTATGGATTGATCGTGCCTGGGAAGACCAGCACCATCAACATACGGACAGGATTCAGCTTCCGATTTGGCAGGGATCGCATCAAAGACAGAAAATACAGCCATCCACCCATTCTCCCGGTCCCGGCCGGAGATCAGGTGGAAGAGATCCGACCAACCGATGAACCATGATCAACCGTCCCAACGGGACATAAATAAGTAAATATGAAAACGCAACACGCCATCTTTCTGAGCCTATTCGCCCTTATGGGACTCTCATCCTGTGAAGAGGATGATCTCTCTGCACTTCTCGATCCGCAAAACAGCGAGATCGCCTCTCAGTACGTCACCGCAGAGGGGGAGTTTCTCAATATCTATTCCCGCTTTGAATCGGCTCTGCGCGACTCTGTTCTTGCAGCCACAGGGCAAACCACTCAGGATGGAGCCACCATCAGCTGGGACGCATCGAGCATGGTGTTGGCCATCGATTTTGGGGCAACCAATGTACTTTCCGCTGAAGACGGTAAGTCGAGAAGAGGAAAGATCGAGGTGACGAACGTCTCTCCGGCCTTTTTGACCACAGCAAATACCACGGTCTCCCTGCAGACAGATGCATACCACGTGGACGATGTAGCGACCGATCTGTACTTCATGGCGACCAACCGAGGATTGAGTGGAACATCCGAACATTTTGAGATCGATAGTTTTGCGCTGGGCCTCGGCGCCGGAGATTATCTGATGACCGGACGAAAGGACTTTTACTGGGATCAGGGCTTCAACACGATCGAGGATCTTGACGACGATGTCTACCGCATGAATGGCGTTAGTCGTGCACAGGATTTTCAGGATACGGCATTCATACAGGCGATCTATTCTCCCACGGATCAGATCACAGTGGACAAAAGCTGCGCGCACACCATCCCTCAAGGGATCATCGATCTGGACATACAGCAGACATCGGGAAATTTGTTGGGCAGCATCGACTTTATCACCTCAGACGGCTGCAACAACCTCATGCGCGTGACCGTATCCGGTATATCCACTACTGTACCTATGCCGAGCTTCTAGATCGGTTCAACTGCCTCGGGTCGGGTCGTCGTACTTACCCGACCAAAGTGCTGCGATCTTTTTTTGGTACTCCTGTTCTTTTGGATTGCCTGAGGGATCATAGAGTCGGGTGCCTGCAATTTCATCGGGCATGAACTCCATGAATGCAAAGTTTTGTGGATGCTCGTGGGCATACTTATAGCCCTTTCCGTGATCCATGGATCTCATCAGCGCGTTCGATGCATTTCTCAGGGCGAGCGGGACCTCCAGATTCCCTGTTTCTTTGACCAGTTGCTGTGCCTTGTTGATGCTCATGTAGGCGGAATTGCTTTTTGGAGAGAGACTGAGATACAGAACACACTGGCTCAGAACAATGCGTCCTTCGGGCATACCGATCTTCTCGACACTCTCGAAACACGAATGCGCAATGACCCCGGCCGTCGGATTGGCCAGCCCAATGTCTTCCGCGGCCAAAATGATCAGTCTTCGCGAGATGAATTTGGGGTCTTCACCTCCTTCGAGCATGCGCGCGAGCCAATAAACAGCCGCGTTGGGATCGCTGCCTCGAATGGATTTGATCAGTGCAGATGTCAGGTCGTAGTGCTGATCTCCCTTTTTGTCATAGATCAGCGGATTGGCTTTGAGCAGCTGATCGAGCCGTTCTTCACTCGTATCGATGCTGCCTTCTGATCGCCTGACCAACATCTCCATGATGTTCAGAAGCCTTCGTGCATCGCCATTGGCGATGCGGACAACAGCCTCCCATTCTTCGGCCTTGTAGACCAATCCTTCAAAGGCATGGTCGCTGGAATAGGTGGACGCAACGATCTTCTGGAGTTCTTCTTTCCTGAGCGGCTGGAGTGTGAATACCTGACAGCGGGAGAGTAGGGCAGGAATGACCTCGAAGCCAGGATTCTCAGTGGTGGCGCCGATCAGACTGATGGAACCATCCTCCACAGCCCCCAATAAGGAGTCTTGCTGGGATTTGCTGAAACGATGCAACTCGTCGATGAAGAGAATGGGGCGTCCCTTTCTGAACAGACTCTGCTCCTTGGCTTTCTTGATCGTTTCCCGCACTTCTTTGACTCCAGAGTGCACAGCGGACAAAGTGTAAAAGGTCTTGTTCAGAGATTCGGTGAGGAGTCGGGCAAGAGTGGTTTTCCCGACGCCTGGAGGCCCCCAAAAGATCAGGGACGGAATGTCGCCACTTTGCAGCATGGGCTCCAGCAGTCCTCCTGAGCCCAGGAGGTGCTCCTGCCCGACATATTCCTTTAGAATTCGCGGCCTGCGGCGTTCTGCAAGAGGTCTTTGGTCCGGATGTGGTGATGCCATGGGCGAGGAGTACTTTTAAGGTCATGCCCGAATTGTCCGATCAGTTGCCCCAAAAAGGGAATCGTTTTTATACCGTTCCCGTATTGATCGTCCTTTTCCTTTGGTGGATCTTCTGGTACGATCAGCGCGCCATGATGGGATGGACGCGTTTCGGTCTGGAGCCTGGCGAGTGGGCAGGTCTGCAAGGTATTCTTTTTGCTTCCTTTTTGCACGGAAGCATGGAGCACCTTGCCCATAATTCGTTGCCGGTCCTTTTTTTAAGCATGGCATTGTTCTATTATTACCCCAAACAGGCGGGATACATCGCGCTCACTGCAGCCACTATTCCCTGGATCGGGGTTTGGTTCTTTGGTCGGCCATCAGTGCATATTGGAGCGAGTGCATTCATCTATTTCATGGCCACCTTTCTTTTCTTTAGCGGCCTTTGGAAAAAGAATCGCTACCTGCTGGCGACGGCACTTTTGGTGGTCTTTTTGTACGGAGGCCTGTTCTGGGGCTTATTTCCAATAGAAGAACGCGTCAGCTACGAAGGTCATCTAAGTGGGGCTGTGACCGGGTTGCTGTTCAGTTTAGTTTGGCGAAAGAAAGGGCCAGGACCCACGAAATGGGTATGGGAAGAGGAGGTGCCGGACATCGAGGTAGTGGATGCGGAAGACATCTCTGCAGCTGCCCGGTCCAGGACCGTGAAGTACATCTACCGAACCGATCAGGATCCTTAATTTCAAATTCACCAGTCGGTAAAGAACATCTGAACAAGTATGGCCAAATGAAGGAGTGGAAAGAACTGAGCATCAAGATCGCCGATATCGCCCGCTCAACGGGTCGGTGGATCGCGGAAGAACAAAGAGACTTCAAGAGCGAGCGCGTTGAGATCAAAGACCATAACAGCTTTGTGAGTTACGTAGATAAGAGGGCAGAGGAGCAATTGGTGGAAGGCCTCAGTGAGCTGCTTCCAGAAGCGGGATTCATCACTGAGGAAGCCACTGTGACCAATGAGCGCAAGAAACTCTCCTGGGTTGTCGATCCATTGGACGGTACAACGAATTTCATCCACGGCATTCCGCTCTATGCCGTGAGCATTGGTCTGTTGCAAGAGGATGAATTGGTCTGTGGTGTGGTATATGAGTGTGGACGGGACGAGTTGTTCCATGCGGCCCTTGGGTCAGGGGCCTTCTGCAACGGAACGCCCATACGCGTAAGTGCGGCGCATGAGTTGTCCCAGAGTGTCTTGGCTACGGGATTTCCCTATCACGATTTCAGCAGGGTGGAGCGCTTCAACGAGCTGCTGGCCGACTTCTACCGATCTACACGGGGACTCAGGCGTTATGGATCGGCAGCGACCGATCTTGCTTGGGTGGCATGCGGCCGCTTTGATGGTTTTTTTGAATACGGGTTGAATTCTTGGGATGTAGCAGGCGGTGCACTGCTTGTCAAGGAAGCGGGCGGACGATTATCCGATTTTCAAGGGGCGAATGATTTTCTTTTTGGCCAAAGCATCATCTCTTCAAATTCACATATCTTCGAAGCATTCCAGCAGACGATCAAAAGACGCATGGAATTGGATGAAATGGACCGTAAGAAATAGGACCAGAAGCGTATGAATATTCTTTACGTCGAGGACAATTACATCAACAGATTGGTGGTTCAGAAGGTATTGCAGCCTATGGGCGACGTTAAAATGGCGCGAACTGGTCCGGAGGCGATAGAGATGGCCTCCTTACATTCCTTTGACATTATTCTGATCGACATCAATCTCAACGATCCTGAGATGGATGGAATCGATGTGATGGAGATCGTAAAGAAGAACCCTCTTCAAAAAGACAGTTCTTATGTGGCCCTGACTGCCTACACTGGAGAAGACTGGAAAGTGAAGTGTATGGAAGCGGGATTTGATTCTTTCTATTCCAAGCCCATCATCCCCGACGAGTTGGTCAAGTTGATCAATGGTCTGGCCAACCAATAATCACCTTTTCTTTTTTGGATCTTTATTAGACCACCCTTTAGGCTGGGCTATGCTTCATCGTCCTTCTTGGGAACCGGGTCGTGGCCATGAGGCCCCCACGGATGGCACTTAGCAATCCTTTTTAGGCCGAGTAAGCCTCCTTTGAATACGCCCCACTGATCAATGGCCGAGAGCATGTACTCCGAGCAGCTGGGGGTGAATCTGCAGGAATTTGGGAGCAGAGGCGAGATCAGTCGTCTGTAGAACAGGATCGGGATCTTGATCAGCCAAGCCAGGCAAATACCAAGCGCATTCATTGCTTCATGGTCCAGGAACTCCCCTCGGCTCCATCGTGCAATTCGATCCCGATGGCCTGAAGTCGATCTCTTATGGCATCACTCAAGCTCCAGTTCTTTTCTATACGGGCCCCTCTTCGCAGTTCAAGGAGAACGTCCATCACCTGTTCCAGTCGATCTTCACCCTGCTCTGACGAATCGGGTCTTTGGATGCCCATGATATCGATCACGAACCAATGGAAAGCCTGTTGAATGCGGTCGATCTGCTCCTGGCTCATGGACTGCTTTCCTTCGGCAGCGCGATTGATCCATGGAACCGCTTCGAAGAGTACGGAGATCAAAATCGGGGTGTTGAAGTCATCGTCCAATGCACCATATGCTCTTTCCATCCATCCATCAAGATCGACCTCCTTATTCGATCCAGAAGCCGCCAACCGATCCAGCCGCTCCCAGGCCTGCATAAGCCTCAGATAGCCTTTTTCCGATGCCGAAAGTGCATCGTCGCTCAGATCGAGAACACTTCTGTAATGGGCTTGCATCATGAAAAAGCGAACGGCAGAAGGTGCATAGCCCTTGCTCAAATGCGGACTGTCTCCCGAAAAAAGCTCATTGGGCAGAATGGTGTTTCCGGTACTCTTGCTCATTCTCTTTCCGTTGAGCGTGAGCATATTTCCGTGCATCCAGTAGCGAACAGGACGATCTGTACCAACAGCCTTGCACTGGGCGATCTCGCACTCATGATGGGGGAATTTGAGGTCCATTCCACCGCCATGTATATCGAATTCGTCGCCGAGGTATTTCGTGCTCATCACTGAGCACTCCAGGTGCCAGCCAGGAAACCCAACACCCCAAGGTGAAGACCAGCGCATCAAGTGGCCGTCAACGGCTTTTTTCCAAAGGGCGAAATCCAGTGGATTCCGCTTTTCGCTCTGGCCTTCCAATGCGCGTGTGTTGTGCAGCAGCTCGTCTGTTTTTCGGCCGCTGAGTTCCCCGTAGGATCCGCCCTTTTGGCCGTAGGCATCCACATCGAAATAGACGGAGCCATTCACTTCATAAGCCAGTCCGTTCTGTATGATCTTCTGGATCATCTCGATCTGTTCCATGATGTGCCCTGTAGCCGTCGGCTCGATGGATGGGGGCAGCGCATTGAAAATGGACATGACCTCCCGGAAACCCACCGTGTAGCGTTGCACCACTTCCATGGGCTCGATCGCTTCGAGTCGGGCTTTCTTCGCGATCTTGTCTTCGCCTTCGTCGGCGTCATCCACCAGGTGGCCAGCATCTGTGATGTTCCGAACGTAGCGCACCTTGAAGCCCAGATGCATGAGGTAGCGGTAGATCACATCGAAACTGGTGAATGTGCGCACATTGCCCAGATGCACATCGCTGTAAACGGTCGGTCCGCAGACATAGAGTCCAACGTGGCCTTTGCTCAGAGGAACAAAAGCTTCCTTCTGCCCGCTGTGGCTGTTGTACACATGCAATCGATGTTCCCGTGCAGTCATCAGAGCGAGTTGAAATCCGTTTCGAGTTGAATGAATTGAAGGAATTCCCTTTTCACGGACTCTTTCTGGAAGACGCCGCCGTATTCGGCAGTTACCGTACTCGAATCAATGTCTCGTATGCCCCGCGAATTCACGCAGAGGTGTTTGGCATCGATCACGCAGGCCACATCCTCGGTACCCAGCGCCTTTTGCATGGCCTTCACGATCTGACGGGTCATCCGCTCCTGAACCTGCGGCCGCTTGGCGAAGTGATCCACAAGGCGATTCATCTTGCTCAGCCCAATGACCTGGCCCTTGCTTATGTAGGCCAGATGTGCCCGACCCACAATGGGCAAAAAGTGGTGCTCACAGGTCGAGTAGACCACAATGTTCTTTTCCACCAGCATCTCGCCGTAGCGGTACTTGTTTTCGAAAGTGGACATTTTGGGCATCTTGTCTGCCTTCAGTCCGGCAAAGAGTTCATCGACCATCATCTCTGCAACCCGCTTTGGTGTGCCTTGAAGGCTGTCGTCAGACAGGTCCAGGCCCAATGTATCCATGATGCCTGTAAAGTGCTCCCGGATCCTCTTCTTTTTTTCCTCGTCGCTGAGTGCAAAGGCATCTGCGCGCAAGGGCGTGTCCGGCGAGGACGAGTGATGATCGCTGTCGTGGAGAGAATCTTCCCTTTGATCGGTTGAACTCATTGGAGACCTGCTTCTAAAGTCGTGGCTAAATCCGTGCAAATATACCCAAGCATGGTCCGATCCCGAGCCCCCCTTTTCCTGCTTCCGATCCAGCTGGATCGGGCATCCAGATATCCGTTGCTTGCAGCAGAAATATTCGCATGACTTCGGTATATTACCATGATGCTCCTTTCCGCCACATTCGAATTGCCCTTGCATCATCCGGTGCCCATCTTCGGATTGGTCCTGCTTATCCTGTTGTTGGCACCTATGGCTTTCAGCAGGTTGAAGATCCCAGGGATCATAGGGTTGATCATCAGTGGTTTGTTGATCGGGCCCCACGGCTTCAACATCCTGGAACGCGGAGAGAGTGTGGAACTCTTTTCCACCATTGGTATTCTGTACATCATGTTTCTGGCCGGTCTTGAGCTGGAGATGAACGAGTTTCTTAAGAACAGGGTCCGCTCTCTGGTCTTCGGTGGTTTGAGTTTTTTGATCCCTTTTGGATCGGGCATTCTCATTGGCCACGGCTTTCTGGGTTTTTCTCTTGAAGCAGGTTTCATTACGGGTTTGATGCTCGCTTCCCACACCCTGGTGGCGTATCCCATCGCCTCTCGTTTGGGTATACAGAAAAATCGGGTGGTCATGATCACTGTGGGGGGAACCATTCTGGCCGACTCGCTGGTCCTCGTCTTTCTGGCCGTGGTAGAGGGATTTCTTTCGGGAGAGATGTCTGCAGTTTTTTGGCTGCGTCTGATCGGTTCCATTGCGGGCTTCATTGCCTTTGTCTTCCTGACCTATCCGCGTATTGGGCGGTGGTTCTTCAAAAATGTGGAGAACGATCAGAACACCCAGTTCGTCTTTGTCCTGACCATGGTCTTTCTCGCTGCCTTCCTGGCTGAAGTGGCGGGAATGGAGGCGATCATAGGTGCCTTTATGAGCGGTTTGGCTCTGAACCGGCTGATCCCGGCCCAATCGGCCCTGATGAGCCGACTGGAATTCGTCGGCAACTCCATTTTCATTCCCTTTTTCCTGATCTCGGTCGGGATGATGGTGGACCTGCGCATCTTCATTGAGAACTGGACACTCGTCCTGATAGTGGGCATTTTGACCCTTGCGGCAGTGGCCACCAAATGGCTGGCGGCATGGATCACTCAGCTTTCGTTCCATTTCAATTCGGTGCAGCGCAATGTGATGTTCGGACTTTCCACGGCACGTGCCGCTGCGACCATTGCCGTGGTCCTCGTGGGTTTTGAGGCGGGAGCAGTAGATGCAGAATTGGTCAACGCAACGGTTGCGGTCATCTTGCTCACCAGCCTGGTGGGCTCAGTTGTTACGGAGAATGCCGGACGGAAACTTGCGGCCATGGAAAAGAGATACGAGCCCGAACACCCCTTGGATGAGGACCGTATTCTGATTCCGGTGGCCAATCCAGCCACCGCAGGATACCTTTTGGATTTTGCCGTCGCGATCCGACAACCCAGCAGCAGTTATCCGATCATGGCGCTGAGCGTAGTGAAAGACGACGATACGGCCCGAAAAGAATCTCGTGCCCAGCGTCATTTGCTCGATGAGGCCATGACCCATCTTCGCGCCATGGATGTACCTGCTCAGGCACTGACACGCATTGATATGAATGTTTCCAGCGGCATCGTCCGTGCCATGAAGGAACGGGCGGCCAATGAGCTGATCATCGGGTGGAACGAGCGCATGAGTACCCGTGACTTCTTCTTTGGATCCACCTTGCATCAGGTACTCCATCAGTCGTTCCAGATGGTGTACGTACTTCGTCAGATCCAACCGCTGAACACCAATGAGGACCTGTTCATCATCCTCAATGAGAATGCACGCTTCGAGTACGGTTTTGTCTTGTGGGTGGATAAGATGGCGGCGATCGCCCGGCACCTGACAGCCACACTGCACTTCATAGGCGATCGCGAAGGCTTGGAAGCCGTTGGCAACCGTTTGGAGGCCCTTCGGAATCCAGCGCCCGTCCACTTCTATGACTCCATTCTCGACAAAGCCACTGAGCCGGTACATCGGCATGCGGATACCAATGACCTGATCATCCTGATCTCCGCTCGGGAAGGTACCTTGTCCTATGACGACGCATTGGATGCTTATCCCAAAAAACTGCAGCAGGAATTCCCCGATAATAATCTGTTGACCATTTTCCCGCAACAACAGCACGATCAATCTCGGTCGGACCATGGTTATCCAATAACTTCGCCTCCGCATTTCCCGAAGGTCAACGGACTGAACAAGATCTGGGAGCGAATTACAAAAAACACCTGATGCATGCTGGGATTGAAGTTGCCCACAGACCCCCGTTGGGCGCATATCGCTGAAGAAAATCTGGAAGAGATCCTGAGCGATCATGCGTATTGTGAGCAGAAGGCTGCATCCACAGCTATTTCGTTGATGATCACCTATCCAGAGCATTCGGAACTGGTCACGGAAATGGCTGCACTCGCACGCGAGGAGATGAGTCACTTTGAAATGGTCCATCAGCGGATACTGGATCGCGGCTTCGTTCTGGGAAGAGAGCGCAAGGACGAATATGTGGGCCGCATCAGCCGTTTCTTCAAGAAGACCTCAGACCGGGATCTGCGATTGATCCACAGACTCCTGACCGCGGCACTCATTGAGGCCCGGAGTTGCGAGCGGTTCAAAGTGCTGAGCGAACATTTGGAAGACGAAGAACTGGCTTCCTTCTACAGCCGGTTGATGGCGAGCGAGGCCGGTCATTACACCCTTTTTCTGCGGCTGGCCCGCAGCTATGGCGACCGAACAGAGGTCGATCGTCTTTGGTCAGAGCTGTTGGCCTACGAAGGCGAGGTCATCAAAGAATTTGGAACTCAAGAACACATCCATGGATGAACGCAACCTGAAGAAAACAGCTTTGCACGCAGAGCATTTGGCTGAGGGGGCCAAGATGGTCCCTTTTGCAGGATACGATATGCCCGTTCAGTATGAAGGGCTCAAGGCCGAGCATTTCGCTGTTCGTGAAAAGGCCGGGATCTTTGATGTATCGCACATGGGCGAATTCATCGTCAAAGGGTCGGGTGCGCGCGCCTTTCTTCAGTGGGTCACTTCCAATGATGTCGATCGACTCGTACCGGGTAAAGTGCAGTATTCCTGTCTTCCGAACGAGACGGGCGGTATCGTGGACGATCTGCTGGTCTACTGCCTCAACGATCAGGAATTCTTGCTGGTGGTCAATGCGTCGAACATCCAAAAGGATTGGGATTGGCTGCATCGGTGGACGGCCCCCTACGATGTGGAATTGGAAGACCAAAGCCACGAATGGAGTCTACTTGCGGTACAGGGCCCGAAAGTTGCCGAAATGCTGCAGCCGTTGACGGAGATCCCTCTTGCTGAAATGCCTTATTACAGTTTTTCAAAAGGGAACATGGCCGGAGTATCGGATATTTTGATCTCAGCAACGGGCTACACAGGAGCGGGTGGCTTTGAGCTGTATGTCAAGAATCAGCAGGCCGTGGGTCTTTGGAAGAAGATACGCGCGCTCGGTGCGGCGCCAGCTGGTCTGGGCGCACGGGACACCCTGCGGTTAGAAAAGGCTTTTTGCTTGTATGGAAACGACCTCAGCGACACCACATCGCCATTGGAAGCTGGGCTGGGATGGATCACCAAATTCAAGAAGGACTTTGTTCAAAAAGAGCATCTGCTTGAGCAGAAATCAGTCGGCTTGAAAAGGAAGCTCATCGGATTCGAAATGGTCGAGCGCGGCATCCCCAGAAAAGGCTACACTGTACTCAGCGCCCAGGGCGAAGAAATAGGGGAGGTAAGCAGCGGAACGCATTCACCAAGCCTGGACCAGGCCATCGGACTGGCATATATAGCCACTGCCCACAGTCTCGAGGGCACAGAACTTCAGCTGCAGATCAGAAATAAAAAGGTCAAGGCGAAAGTAGTGCGCACACCATTCTTGTGAGCGCCATTTTCCGCC
>RFXV01000055.1 GCA_009921445.1 Flavobacteriia bacterium | reverse complement strand
GCCATCCGATCGGATGGCTTTTTTTATTTGAGCGCATTCTGAATGGCGGCTTCGAGTGGTGCACCACGCAAGCCGCGCTCCAGGATCTTTCCGTCCCGATCGAGAAGAAGCGTGAAGGGAATGCTTTGAAAACCATAGAGACTCGTAGAAGAAGCGTTCCAGCCCTGCAGGTCGCTCACATGGTTGGGCCAATACAATCCGTCATCTGCGATCGCATTGATCCAGGCTTCTTTGGCATTGGGTTGGCGTTCGGTTCCGTCCAGAGAAACGGAGAAGATCTCGAATCCCATTTCGTTGTATGCAGAATACATCCGGACCAGTTCAGGGCTTTCCGCTCTGCAGGGTCGGCACCATGATGCCCAAAAGTCCACGAGTACCACCTTTCCACGCAGATCCGATAGCGCTCGTTCCTTTCCGTTCGGGTCGGGCAGGCGAAGATCTGGAACGATCTGCCCCACAGCCGCATTTTCTTCAGCTTTCCTGAACGCCTCCTGGGCCTCGATCTGACTCTTGATGCTCTGCACGCGCTGGCTGAATCGCTGGGCATGCACATTGCCTGGATACCTTGTATTGAGCGCCCTTTCACAGTCCTCGTATTGCGCAAAGTATGTATCTGGTGGAAGGAGCTGCATTCGTCCCATGGTCAGGGGGAAGATGAACAGATTGGACAAGGCATCGGGCTCCTGTTCGATCATCAGAGCGAGTTCTGTTGCCGTCCGATCCATTGCGCCAGACATAGTGCTGTCCAGTGATCTTCTGATCTTTGGATAAGCTTCAGACTGCATCTGCTCGCTGTTCACTGCATCCAATGAATCCATGAGTTCGATCAGCGCCCCCATTTTTTGATTGACGCTCATGAGTCGTTCCGAATCGGCAGAGCCGCTGACCTGAAAGGTGTAGCTCGGTTGGACGGCGTCTCCCTGCACTTCGATCTGCTCTCCTGGAGAAAGCAAAAGGCTCAGGCGAAAGGCGTCCATTCCCTCGATCATATAGATTTCCACCTCTTCAGAGGAAACGGGTGTGTATTCAAAGCTTCCATTTGAGGTGGTGAGTGTATCGAGGTATTCCAATCGATCCGTTCCCACCCGGGCCACGAGTATCTTTTCTGCGCCTGCGATCGTTCCCTGTATCGAAGCTTGGCCCATTGGACCTCCACATGCCTGTGTGAGCAAAGCGGCCAATAGACTGAGGAATAGGATTCTTGGGTTCATTGTTCGAGTTTTTCTCTGATGAGTTGGTTGGTCCGCTTGGGATCTGCTTTTCCTTGGGAGCGTCGCATCACTTCCCCCATGAAAAGACCCAGGACTCCTTTCTTGCCTTTTCTGTATTCCTCTACTTTATCGGGATAGGCGGCGAGGGCCTCTTCGACCCAGGTCAACAGGCTTTGGTCATCGCTTTCCTGAAGAAGATCTTCAGCCGTCGCGATCTCTGCAGGACTTCGTTCATCGCCCTCTTCCATCAGTGGAAGAATACGCTGCATGGCTGCAGAGTGGCTCACCTTTCCGTCCTCGATCAATCGGAGCAATTGGGAGAGTGCCTTTGGGCTTGGCAGGTAAGCATCCAAACCGATGCCTTTTTGATTCAGGAAGGAACGCACCTGGGTGTTTAGCAGGTTGGCGACTGTCTTGGGCTTGTTGAACTCAGCAAGTACCTTTTCAAAGAAGTCGGACATCTGTTTGTCCTCCGTAAGCACGCCAGCATCGTAGGCGCTCAGGCTAAGGTCTTTGGTGTATGCAGACACTCGTTCCCAGGGCAGTCGGGGCATTCGTGAGCGCACCTCTTCGATCTGCTTCTCTTCCACGAGAACAGGCTGCAGGTCCGGTTCGGGGAAGTACCGGTAATCATGGGCTTCTTCCTTGCTTCTAAGGGGAATGGTCGCATTTTTTACAGCGTCGAAATTCCGGGTCTCCTGAGCTACGCTCTGGCCTGCTCCTAGAACTTCTGCCTGTCTTTTCACCTCAAAGTCGATGGCTTTTTGCACATTCCGGAATGAATTCAGATTCTTGACTTCGACCTTGGTTCCAAAGGCCTCTTGTCCCTTCGGACGAATCGAAACGTTCACATCGCACCTCAGGGAACCTTCTTCCATATTGCCATCCGAAATATCCAGATAGCGCGCCAGGCGGCGGATAGAGGTCAGGTAGGCGTACGCTTCTTCTCCGTTGCGGAAATCGGGTTCTGAAACGATCTCCAACAGGGGGACTCCTGCCCGGTTCAGGTCGATCAGGCTGTAGAATGGATCGAGGTCGTGCAGGCTCTTGCCCGCATCTTCTTCCATGTGGATCCGTGTGATGCCGATCTCCTTGACGCCGTCTTCTGTTTCTATTCGGATGTGTCCGCCTGTGCAGATGGGTGTTTTGTCCTGTGTGATCTGATACCCCTTGGGCAGATCCGCATAGAAGTAATTCTTCCGCGCAAATTCGTTCCAGCGACGGATCTTCGATCTGCAGGCCAAGCCAAGCAGTATGGCATATTCAATGACCTGCTGATTCATTCGGGGCAGAGTGCCGGGATGCCCGAGACTTACCGGACTGATCTGTGTGTTGGCCCTTTCACCATAGATGGCTGGATCCGCTGAATACGCCTTGGATCGGGTCTTTAGCTGCAGATGAACCTCCAGCCCAATGACCGATTCGTAGTGCACATGTTCCATAGAAGGCAAAGGTCGGTTTTATACGGCTTGGCTGAACCGCAGTTTGTCATTGAGGATCTTCTCGAAAAGCACTTGTCCTTCAAGTAATTCAACCTCTATTGATTCATAACAGATCGCCAAAGAGGGGTGTTCGATCAGCTCTCTCGGCAGGCGTGCATGGTCTTTTTCCGTGGTGATGATCCTCGAGCCGTTTCGTTTGGCTGCCTCGATAATGGATCGAATGTCCTTTTTGGAGAAGCGATGGTGGTCGCTGAAGAACAGATCTTCAAATTCGATCTCTTGATACAGGCCTTTCATGTGCGCGGAAAAGGAAGCCGGTTTTGCGATGCCGGCGAGCAGGAGGGCTTTACCTCCCTCTGCCTTCACCTCCCCGTTTGCGTCTTGCAGTCCATTGCTTCGCATCCGGCTAAAGAATACCGGCGCCTTGGTAAAATGAGCAATGCGCTTTTTCAACTCGCTCTGGGCCTCCTTCGTACAATCTTCCGTGCAATGGGTCACTATACAGATATCGGCACGTTTCGCTCCTTCTTGTGGCTCACGCAGCCTGCCCACGGGCATTGGACGGTCTTTTGTGAAGGGAGCGTCGAAGCGTGTGAGTAGGATGTTGAGGTCGCGGTCTATCTGTCGGTGTTGATAGGCATCGTCCAGCAGCAGAATCTCAGGCTTTTGCAGGGCACCGAGTTTGTGAGCACCTTCCACCCGGGATTCACAAACAGCCACTGTCCATTCAGGTTTCCTGCGTTTGATCATCAAAGGTTCATCGCCAACAACCTCTGCGCTGTCCATAGGATCCACTCTTCGAAACCCAGAGCTCTTTCTTCCATACCCGCGGCTCAATACGGCAACAGTCGCTTTTTGGGACAGGAGTGTTCCAACGAACAGTGTATGCGGCGTCTTTCCGGTTCCGCCCACCGATAAGTTGCCGATGGCCACGACGCGATCCCTCAGCTTGTGCTGTGTGATGAGCCCTGAGTCAAAGAGCATGTTGCGAAGAGCCATGATCCACCCGATCATCCCGGAGCTTGTTTGTTTTGTTTCTGCTCGATGAAGCAGCGGACTTCTTCAATATCCAAAATATTTCTTTGAGCAGGTATCCACTGGACGGGTGGCGGTTGATGATTCCACCAAGTGCATTGTCTTTTGGCGTATCTCCTACTGTTCCTCTTGATCTGTTCGACCGCCTCGTCCCGGCTGATGTTTCCGTCAAAGTGGTCGAAGAGTTCCGAGTAGCCCACGCTTTTGAGCGCTTGTTTTTTACGATGAGGCAACAGCGACCGTACTTCTCCCTCGAGTCCTTCGGCCATCATGCGGTCCACTCGCTCATCGATTCTTTTATAGAGCGTCGATCTATCCCATTCTGGGGCAATGTTCAGACAACGGAAATGCGGCATCGGCTCGCTTTTCTTCCAATGATCGAAGGGAACACCTCCGGCCATCAGGATCCCGAGTATGCGCATCATTCGCTGAGGGTTTCTGCGGTCCGTTTGTTCCCATTTGACCGGATCCAAGCGTTGGATCTCTGCCCCCAACCATTGGATGCCACCATTGTCAAAACCCTTCTGGATATGAGTTCGCAGTTTTTCATCGACTTCAGGGAAGGTGTCAAAGCCATAGAGCAAGGCCTTTAGGTATAGGCCGCTTCCCCCGACCAAGAGAAAGCGGTCTTTTCCAGAAGATTCGATGTAGGCGCGCGCTTCCGCGGCGAAACCGCCTGCAGTCAGGGGCTCTGAGATGCTGCGGTCGGCAATGAATCGATGCGGTGCCTGCCTGCATTCTTCCTCGGTGGGCCGTGCGGTTCCAATACACATTTCCCGGTAGAACTGTCGGGAGTCGAACGAGATGATCGGCCACGAGCTGGCTCGATGCAACTGCAACGCCCAATCTGTCTTACCGGAAGCAGTAGGACCCGAGATGATGAGAAAGGAGAGCGACAATTTATTGATCTCAAGTTGTAGGTTGCCAAAGATATAAGGTCCGTTTGCAGCCTTGGGCTTGAGTATATTTGCGACGCGGCGACTAGGGTGAGTGTTTGCTTTCGCGCAAACCGAGGAGCGTCTAACGAATGGAAAGTACGAACAATGGCTGAAGTTGAAAGAATCGGTGGTGGATCTGCTCAGGGGGTGAGCAGGAAAATAGAACGTGGAGATCAGCAGGTCGATCTGAAGCTCTACTTCTTCAAGATCCTGAGCTACTGGCCCCTTTATTTCGTGGCCTTTGCGCTGGCCTTCTCTATGGCTTTTTTGGTCAACCGCTACAGCAACCAGATCTACAGAACGTCCATCAGTCTCCTGATCAATGAGGAAGATGTGGAGGCAGGCGGAGGTCTTGAGGGGGTCATGTCAGCACTGGGATACAGCGACAACAAAATGCATGTGGAGAATGAGATCCTCGTCTTGAAGTCTCGTTACCTCATGGAAAAGACCTTAGATAACTTCAATGAATATGTAAGTTATTTCGGTGAGGGTAAGATCCGTGTGAATGAATTGTTTGGCCGGCAGCCGTTCATCGTGGAGTATGAACCGGCGCATCTGCAGCCGATCTCTATCATGTTCAATGTCACCTATCTGCCCAATGATTCCTTCAGGATAGACGTGCTCGATGAGGAGTGGGAGTTCATTGAATACACCACGAAAAAAGTGGTCAATCTAAATGATTTCGATCGAACCAGAATGACGGACATTGGTGGTGTTTACGCGTTCGGAGAGAACATAAAAAGTGAGTTCTACAACTTTCGCTTGGTGCCCAATACCAAGACAGGTAAGATCGCCAATACCGGTGACCGTTTCCGATTCATCTTCAAGAATCCTTCAGAGCTGGTCACCAGTTACATGAACGGACTTGTCATCGGTGTTTCGGCCGAGGGGTCCAGCGGGATCGATGTGGCCCTTTCTGGATCGGTGCCTGAGAAAGACCGAATCTTTCTCGATGAGTACGGAAAAGCCTTTTTGCAATACGATCTCGAAGTAGAAAACAGGATATCCAAAAGCACGCTGGAATTCTTGAACCAGGAACTGGCGAATATTGAAGACAGTCTCTTCAAGGTGGAGAATCTCTTGGAAGAATTCCGTGTCGCGAAGAAGACAGTCAACTTGGGCGTGGAAGGCCAAACCATATTCAATCGTTTGAGCGACGTTCAACTCAAAGAATCGGAAGAGGTCGGAAAGAAGCGCTATTTCGAGTATCTACTCGACTTTTTTGATGCCAAAAACAGGGACGAAGCGGTAAAAGGCGCCATGCTTCCTCCGCCCGTCATAGGCATAGCTGATCCATCCGTGGTGAATTTGATCAACGAATTGAATTCACTCTATGCCACCCGGCAGCAGATGTCGTCCTCTTTGAAGAATCGAAACCCTCAGATCCGAACCATTGAGGCGGAGATCGTTGCCATGGAGCAGCTCTTGGAGGCCAATGTTCGAGCGGCCATCACGCAGACCAGTTTGAACCTTGTGGAGCTCAGGGGACAGATCCGTTCCATGGAAGAGAAGCTCACAGGATTTCCAACAACTGAACGAAACCTCATCAACATCCAGCGCGAGCATCAACTGAATGAGAACCTTTATATGCTTTTCTTGGAGAAGCAGGCGGAAACTCAGATCACACTGGCCGCCAATGTTCCCCGAAACCGCATATTGGACAGGGCTTTCACGGACCCCAAGCCCATTTCTCCCAATGAAGTCATCAACTTTGGGTTGGCCGTTCTCCTGAGCCTGTTGGCGCCCACAGTATTCATCCTGGGTCGAGAGTACTTAAATACTAAGATCGTCGAACGCCGGGACCTGGAGTCCATTACAGACATTCCAGTGATCGGAACCATCTCCCACAACCAACACGACAATCAGCTTGTGGTCAAAACACACCCCAAGGCATCCATTTCCGAGGCATTCCGTGCGATTCGATCCAATTTGAGTTTTACTTTACCCGTGGAGGATGAAGAGGAGGGCAATTCACGTGTAATCCTTATTACCTCAAGCATTGGAGGAGAGGGAAAGACATTCTGTTCGATGAATCTCTCCATTGCCCTGTCTATAATGGGCAAGAAGACCATCCTTATGGGGGTTGACCTGAGAAAGCCCAGGATCTACAATGACTTCAACCTTTCCAATACTGTGGGCCTATCCAGCTATCTGGCCAATTTGAATTCTTTGGATGAGGTCATTCAGGAGACGGACATTGAAAATCTCTCCATCCTTTCAGCAGGACCAATTCCTCCGAATCCGTCCGAGCTGATCTTGACCAGGCGCTTTGTTGAGCTCATTGACGAGCTTCGAAATAGGTACGACTATGTCATTATGGATACCCCGCCTATTGGACTGGTTGCCGATTCCTCTCAGATCATGAAGTACTCAGACCTGGTATTGTATGTGGTTCGTCAGAACTATACGGATAAGACTCTTTTGCACATGATCAACGATAAATACGATTCAGGTGCGGTCAAGAATTTGGCATTGATCTTCAACGATTACAACGCTCTTGCCGGTTATGGCTACGGTTATGGCTACGGTTATGGCTACGGTTATGGCTACGGATATGGCTACGGTTACGGCTATGGTTACGGTTACGGTTACACCGAAGAGCAAAAGAAAAAGCCGATGAAGAATATTTTTGGCTCGGAGAAAAGGCGAAAGAAGAGTTGACCTAAAATTCTTAAGGATCAAAAAAAGAGCCCCGCTACAAGGCGGGGCTTTTCTTTTTTGATGTGTGCACCATCAATTCTTGATGACTTTGTGCTGTTGTATTCCATCTGCCCCGTGGATGTGCACCATGTATGCACCGGCACTCAGATCGGAGAGTTCGAAACGCACTTCAGTGCCCACTGCATCCTTTTGAGCAATGATCCGGCCGCTCACGTCTGTCAGTTGAACCAGCGATCCGTCTTCAGCAGCCACGAATAGATGGTTCTTCGCCGGGTTGGGGTAAACATGGGTCGGCAGAGCTGCGTTCGCAGAAGCCGCAGTTCCATTTTTGGTGAAAGGAACCCCTCTGAGAGCAAAACAAGCTCTGGCCGAAGTGGTGGGCGTGCCATTGTCATTGTATCGAGCAATCACGCTGAACTGGTAGTTACCTGGAGTGCCACCTGCGAAGTCTACGGAAGCCGTTGTATTGGTGGTCAATGAGGTCGATGTCCAAGTTACTGTATTGCGAAGTCGATACTGGACCCGGTAACCAATAAGGCTCTGTCCTGTCTGGAAATTAGATGGATCCCAGGTCACGGTCACAACTGTTCCACTCCGAGTAGTCCCCACATTGGCTGGGGTAGCTGAAGTATTGGCCAGGGTGGACGCAGTCAGTGAATCCGTCATTGTACAGCCGCTTTGGTCTGTGACCGTTACGGAAAGGGTTTCCCCCTGAGCAGCAAAAGCCCGTTTGGTCGTCGTGCCATTGCTCCAGAGATAGGTGGGCGTGCCAGTTCCACCTGCATAGCCCGCCCGCAAGAGAACCGAATCATCGGGGCAGGTGGCGGGTGTCTGTTCGACAACAGTGAGCACCTGTGAGTTACATGCAACAGTAAATGATGAGATATTCCCGTCGATCACTGATCCTGTCAGCGTTCCGCTTCCACCCCCTCCGCCAGTGTTGTAGAGGACAAATCCATTTCCGGCCATGTCCAGGTTACAGGCCAATGGGTTGGCCCAAACGGAACCAGGACCATCCAGTGTGTCTACCTCGAGCCAGATCAGAACTGTACTGTTGTACCATGGGTTGATGTTGAAATTCTTATAGCCCTGAGGCGCTTTGCGGAATTCCCTGCTTCGTATCTGAGAAGAATCGATCCGCAGAGGATTGTTGCTGATCACCTTGGTCCAGCGTACCCTGTATTTATCGCCGTGGACCAACGGACCGAGATACGCCTGGTACTTTCCCTTTCCGTGATCCAGTTCTTTTACAGAATCAAGCTTGGGACAAAACTTCTGAAGAGATGAACCCAGCGTGTTGGTTCGCGCATCTGAAGATTCTTCCAAACTCACATCGTCATTGGCGGATGCGACCGTACGGTATGCATAAGCGGCCACGTAATAGCGCGTTCCTGGATTCAGACTGTCAATATCCATATTGCCATCTGTATTGGCCGTGCTGTTGTACACACAATATCCATTATTGGAGCCGTCGGCCGAAACCATTGTACCGGAACCATAGAGCGCATTTCCATTGTAATTGGAAAACTCCTGGGCATTATTGGTGAAGAAGGAAGAGAATGGGCTTTCCGACATGAAGACGGCCACACCATCCCAATCGACTCCGCTGACTCCAGATGGTTTTTTCCAGCTAATGTTCATCGAGCTTGCATTATTCGCTATGAGCGCCAGGTTGCTGACCGGATTCAAGGCTCCCTGAACCTCTATGTAGCCCGTCATTCCAATGCCAGCATGCGGATCGCACTGATAACTGTAGGCGCCTGCCGTTTGAAACAGGTGACCAAATGAGGTTTGCGGAGCCTGTCCGCTGTAGAATCCTTCTGGATTGTTGGGGTAGGTGGCCAGTGAGCCGTTGACATTGTGGTTTCCAGAAATGCTCCAATAAACCGAGTCTCCTTCCTGAATGTATAGGGTTTCTGGAACAAAGCTGTTTCCTGCATTGGTCACTGTATGGGTGACGCTGCTGAAAGTGTTGATGCTGAAAGGTGTTGCATCGAATGGAACATCGGGCGCTGTTCCGTCCGAGTGCTGGTTGCCACCGCCGTCTTGGGTGATCCATTGGCCGGGATCCATCAGGGAGGCGGCAGTAGCAGCTGCATCCATTCCTGTCCTCGGGCCAACATAGGCCGCTATGTCTTCATCGCCTCCGATATCGAAGGCTGTGCTCCCTTCTACCAAGCCCGTTCCAGTGAGCACACCGCGGGCAGAGAAACCATCATTGGCCAGAGCAGATAAAAATGCAGCAGGCTGACGAAGCCCTCCAGTGTAGGCATAGAGCTCCTCATTACTCGCTGCGAGAAAAGTCTTGTTGTTGTTCACCACCCCAGCAGTTCCAATATTGGCTATTGGCGACGCCTTGGAAACCTCATCGATGGTCACAACGGTACCCACAGGTGTGGTGGCCGTATGGTACCAGTAAAGATCTCCCTCTCCGCTGCCGAAGGAGGTGCCGTCCCACTCTTCATCAGTGAATCGAATGGTATCCTGCGCTGCGATATCCTTCATGCAAACGAATGCGATGCCGTCGTCGCCATCTGCATTGTATCCGGTGAAAAGAATGTCTCCAGGTCCTAGTTGCGCGACCAAGCTTGCCAAGGGCAGCATCAACAACAGGCTGAGCACTGCGATTCTAAATGAATTGAGTTTCATTTTCTCTTAAAATTGGTTAAATCGAGGTTAAAAGTTACAGAATTTTCGTACACATGAAAGAAAAATTTTCATTTCTATAGATTTAATGCACTGTTTTTTAATTCCTTGAAATAATAATAAATGAAAAAAGCCCCGCTACCAGCGGGGCTTGAATGAACTTCAGATGGGTTCGAATTTACTGCTTGACCAGTCTTTCGGTGGTCAATTCTCCATTGCTGTTGATCTGGATCATGTAGATACCATTGGCCATATCGGAGAGACCGAAGGAAGTTTCAATTCCCTCACTGATCTGTGTGGCCATGATCCTCCCACTGATGTCCATCAGTTCAACGGTCGAGCCGATGGGTGCGTTCACATAGACCACATCCTTGGCGGGGTTTGGATAAACGGTGATCGACATTGATCCACCAGGCATAAGAGAAGACGAGCCGTTGCCGCCCTTGTAAGTGACACCTTTAGAAACGAAGCAGGCACGGGCCGAGGTCTTATTCGTTGCATCCGTGTCTGTGAAACGGGCAACTACCGAGAACTCATAGTTTTCACTTGTTCCGGCCGGACCTGCACCTGTAAAGTCAATGGTGTCTTTGGTATTGGCCGTCAAAGGTGCATTGGTCCATGATGAGGTTCCGCGAACGCGGTATTGAACCCTGTAGCCGATCAGGGTCTGTCCAGCGCCCATGGTTGAAGCGCTCCAGCTCACGATGCGCACCGAAGGACCACTGTTCGAGACAGATACTCCCGAAGGAGCTTCTGCGGCATAGGCCAATATTGATGCCGTGATGCTGTCGCTCACAGAACAGCCAACTTCATCGGTCACTGTTACGGAGACGGTCGCTCCCTGGGCCACATAGATCCTCTTTGTGGTATCGCCTGTGCTCCACAGATAAGAGGGACTGCCCGTTCCACCTGCATAGCCTGCACGCAGAAGAGCACTGTCCGTTGGACAAGTCGCCGCAGCCTGTTCGACCAAGGTGAGTGTCTGTGGCTTACACGGTACAGAAACCTCTTCCATATCGCCATCGATGACCGAGCCAACAATGACTCCACCACCTCCTCCAAGAGGGATGGGCAGTACTGTGGCACCATTTCGATCGGCTGTACAGGCCAGTGGATTCGCCCAAACTTCTCCCTGTCCATTAAGGGTATCAACTTCCAGCCACACCAAAACCTTGCTGTTGAACCATGGCGCAACGCTGAAATTCATGTAGCCCTTGTTTGGATTGTTGAATTCCTTAGAGCGGATCTGAGTCGAGTCTATATTGTAGTTGGCATCGGCCTGCACCCATCTGAAACGGTATTTTTCGCCAGTAGCCAATTGACCAAATGTTGCACGGAAGCGACCCTTTTTGGCCTGGCCGATCGTGTAGATCGAATCCACTTGGTAGCAGTACTGCTGGAAAGAAGTGCCTCCCGTACCTGTGTTGTTCATGGTGATGTCGCTCCAGCCACGAGGCAGGATCTGGTATCCGTCAAAGTACGGGCTCGATGCGTCGTATTGTCCGCCCATACCAACAAGATCGAAGCT
>RFXV01000054.1 GCA_009921445.1 Flavobacteriia bacterium | reverse complement strand
TGCTGCAACCATGTTCTTGGCCACATGGCGCACGGCATATGCGGCTGAACGATCCACCTTGCTCGGGTCTTTTCCAGAGAAAGCACCTCCGCCGTGGGCACCTTTGCCTCCATAGGTATCTACAATGATCTTACGGCCGGTGAGCCCTGTGTCTCCGTGTGGGCCGCCGATCACGAATTTGCCCGTGGGGTTGATGTGGTATTTGATGTCCGAGCCGAAGAGCACCTGGATATGAGATGGGAGTTGGCTTTTTACCCGGGGGATAAGAATACTCTTGATGTCCACTTCGATCTTTTTCAGCATTTCCGCCTCTCCGTCGAAGTCGTCGTGCTGGGTAGAAACAACAATGGCTTCGATTCTTTCCGGCTTGTGGTCATCGGAGTATTGAATGGTCACTTGCGACTTGGCGTCCGGGCGCAGATAAGCGATCTCTTTGCCTTCTCTTCTCAGCGCAGCCAATTCCTTCAATATGATGTGGGAGAGATCCAGAGCGAGTGGCATATAGTTTTCCGTCTCGTTGGTGGCATAACCGAACATCATTCCCTGGTCACCTGCTCCCTGGTCTTCCGCCGTGGCACGGTCCACCCCTTGACGGATGTCTTTGCTCTGCTCATGGATCGCATTCATCACCCCGCAGCTGTTTCCGTCGAACATGTATTCGCTCTTGGTGTAGCCAATGCGGTTGATGGTGTTGCGGACGATCTTTTGGAAGTCGATCAGGGATTTTGACTTGACCTCTCCGGAAAGCACCACCTGCCCGGTGGTGACCAAAGTTTCGCAGGCCACCTTGGAATAGGGGTCGAAGGCGAGATAATGGTCCAGTACAGCGTCGGAGATCTGATCGGCCACCTTGTCGGGATGTCCTTCGGATACGGATTCAGAGGTAAAGAAGTACGACATGTCGCTTTGCGCTTTTTTCGTTAGTGGTCGATTGCAGAGAAAGCGGCGTCGAAACACTGCTTTAGCATTTTTTAGCGTGGTTGCAATCAGCCAAATTTTTCCACTGCGCAAATGTACTTTTTTAATCAAAAGACGAACAAGTCGTTTTATATTTGCAAAGCTTATCGAGAAAGACCGAGGGAACGGGCCCAATGACGTCTTGGCAACCGATCATCCAAATGATAAAGGTGCCACATCCCACTCCGAAGGACGGAGGCAGATAAGGTGACGAGCCAGGCTCATTCCCCTTTCCGGTAAGTGCAAAATTCAAGAAGTGAAGAACGCACTCGAAGCGCTTGCAAGCGAAAAGGTATTGCTCCTCGATGGAGCGATGGGTACCATGATCCAACGACACAAGTTGTCCGAAGAGGACTATCGCGGTGATGAATTTGCTCAGTGGGGACAGCCTGTTCAGGGCAACAATGACCTGTTGAATCTCACCCAGCCCGACATCATTCGGGACATTCATTTGGATTATTTGAGAGCTGGTGCCGATCTGCTCGAGACCAACACCTTCAATGCCAATTCGATCTCCATGGCCGATTACGGAATGGAGAGCTATGTATACGAGATCAACAAACGGGGGGCCGAACTCGCGAAGGAGGCAGTTGCCGTTTATAAGGAAGAAGCAGGGCGTCCAGCCTTTGTGGTCGGGTCGATCGGCCCCACCAATCAGACGGCTTCTCTTTCTCCGGATGTCAATCGCCCGGGCTATCGGGCCGTGGATTATTCAAGATTGCAGGCGGTCTATGCCGAACAGGTGGCCGCATTGATGGATGGAGGTGCCGATGCTCTTCTGGTGGAAACGGTTTTTGACACGCTGAATGCCAAGGCGGCCCTTTCGGCCATCCGTCAGGTATATGATGAGCGAGCATGCTCCCTGCCTGTGATGATCAGTGGGACGATCACCGATGCAAGTGGCCGGACCCTTTCGGGCCAAACGGCAGAAGCTTTCCTTGTGTCGGTCTCGCATTTCCCCCTTTTCTCGATCGGATTCAATTGCGCCCTGGGGGCCGACCAGCTCTTGCCCTACATACAGGAACTGTCCCGGAAGGCAGCATTCCACATCTCGGCACATCCCAACGCCGGTCTTCCCAATGCATTTGGCGAATACGATGAAGGGCCCGATGAGATGGGCGAAAAGGTCAGACCCTTTTTGGAAATGGGCCTGGTGAACATCATCGGCGGGTGCTGCGGAACCACACCTGCACACATCCAACGTATGGACGAGCTCAGAAAAACTGCCATCGTTCGAAATCCCGCATCCCATGCCTGAGATGAAGCCCCTTCGCTTAAGCGGACTCGAACCTTTGGTGGTCACGGCCGACTCGAACTTTGTAAATGTCGGCGAGCGATGCAATGTGACCGGATCCCGAAAGTTTCTGCGATTGATCAACGAGGGCGACTACGATACGGCCCTGGAGATCGCAAGAGATCAGGTAGAGAACGGTGCTCAGATCCTGGATGTCAATATGGATGAAGGCATGATCGATGGGGTGGAGGCCATGAAGACCTTCCTGAATCTGATCATGTCCGAACCGGATATTGCCCGAATTCCCGTTATGGTGGATTCTTCCAAGTGGGAGATCATTGAGGCCGGGCTGCAGTGCCTGCAGGGAAAGAGCGTGGTGAACAGCTTGAGCCTGAAGGAAGGCGAAGAAGTTTTTGTCGAACAGGCGACCAAAGTCCGCAACTACGGAGCAGCAGTCATCATCATGGCATTTGACGAAGACGGTCAGGCCGACAGCTACGAGCGGCGGATCGAGATCTGCGAACGTGCCTATTCCATCCTCACCCAAAAAGTGGGCATGCCCCCTGAAGACATCATCTTCGACCCGAACATATTTCCGGTGGGCACGGGCATGGAGGAACACCGCAGCAATGCCATCGATTTCTTTCGCGCCACCCAATGGATCAAGGAGCATCTTCCGCACGCCCGGGTGAGTGGAGGGGTTTCCAATGTCTCCTTCAGTTTTCGGGGAAACAATGCGGTTCGCGAAGCCATGCATGCATCTTTTCTGTATCACGGGATCGAGCACGGCATGGACATGGGTATTGTGAATCCAGCGCTGCTCGAGGTGTATGAGGAGGTGGACAAGGAGCTGATGACCTATGTGGAAGACGTTCTTTTGGACCGCAGGGAAGATGCCACCGAGCGACTTCTTGAATTCGCCGAGGGCGTCCAGCAGAAGGAAAAGAAGCGTACGGTCGATCTGAGCTGGCGCGAACAGTCCGTACAGGAACGATTGTCTCATTCTCTGGTCAAGGGCATTGCAGATCACATCACGGAGGATGTGGAAGAAGCCCGGCAGCAGTACGACCGTCCACTCGAAGTGATCGAAGGTCCGTTGATGGATGGAATGAATATCGTCGGCGATCTCTTTGGTGCAGGAAAAATGTTCCTGCCACAGGTGGTCAAGTCGGCCCGCGTGATGAAGAAGGCCGTGGCTCATCTGCAGCCCTTTATTGAAGCCGAAAAAGCAGAGGGAGAACAAAAAGGAGCTGGTAAGATCTTGCTGGCAACGGTCAAAGGGGATGTACACGATATCGGCAAGAACATCGTGGGGGTTGTGCTGGCCTGCAACGGCTTTGAGATCATCGACCTTGGGGTGATGGTCCCGGCGGAAAAGATCCTGCAGCGGGCAAAAGAAGAAGCCGTGGATGTGGTCGGTCTGAGCGGATTGATCACACCTTCACTGGATGAGATGGTCTTTGTCGCGGAAGAGATGAAACGTCAAGGCTTTTCGGTTCCTCTGCTCATTGGAGGAGCCACCACCAGCCGAGCACATACGGCCGTCAAGATCGAGCCGCAATACGGATCGGGTGTGGTGCATGTGCACGATGCATCGAGAGCTGTCACTGTGGCGCAACAGCTCATTTCCAAAGAGCAGCGACCTGCGTATTTGGAGCAGCTGCGTGGTGAATACACGCGGATCCGAGAAGGTTATGCCAAGAAGCAGAAGAAAGACGTGTACCTCGATCTCCAACAGGCCAGGAAGAAGCGTTTTGGATGGACAGCGGAAAAAGCAGAGATCGTTCGCCCAAAGCGCCTGGGGGTTCATCCGGTCACTGCGCAGCTCGAAGAGCTGATCCCTTATATCGACTGGGCACCCTTCTTTCGGGCCTGGGAGCTTCATGGGCGTTTCCCGCAGATCCTTCAGGATGAGGTGGTGGGCGAAGAAGCCCGCTCCCTGCATGCCGATGCGCTGGAAATGCTCGAACGCATGAAGAGCGAAAATGCATTGGAGCTCAAAGGCGTATTCGGACTGTTTCCGGCCGCCAGCGATGAGCGCGATCGGATCCACATCTCGAACGAACAAGGCGAAAAATGCGCGGTGTTCCAAACCCTGCGGCAACAGAAAGAGAAGAAAGGCGATGGACCGTATTTCGCCCTGAGTGACTTTGTTGCCCCGATCTCTGCGGATGTCCAGGATTATATGGGGGCCTTTACGGTAACTGCAGGCGGCGGTTTGGCAGAGTGGATACAGCCATTTGAAGATGCCCAGGACGATTATTCCTCCATCATGGCCAAGGCATTGGCCGATCGCTTGGCAGAGGCTTTTGCGGAATATCTGCATGAGCAGGTGCGTACCCGTTATTGGGGATATGCCAGCGAAGAGCAGATGAGCAATGAGGAACTCATTAAGGAAAACTACCGTGGCATCCGTCCGGCACCGGGCTATCCGGCCTGTCCGGATCATCTGGAGAAGCAAACGCTTTTCGATCTTTTGGATGTGGGAAGACATACAGGAGGCGCACTGACCGAAAGCATGGCCATGGTCCCTGCTGCGTCGGTGAGTGGCTACTATTTCGCCCACCCGGAAAGCCGCTATTTCGCTTTGGGAAAGATCAAGGAAGACCAATTGCAGGATTACGCAGAACGAAAGAATCTACAACTGGAAGAAGCCCGAAGGTGGCTCTCTCCGAATTTGATCGATTGACATGAAAGTGACCGACCACATCAGGAAAGCAAAGGGAAAAACGCTTTTCAGCTTTGAAGTACTTCCTCCCATGAAGGGAAAGAGCATTGAACAGCTCTATGAAACCATCGACAGCCTGATGGAATTCGATCCGGCTTTTATCGATGTCACTTCCCACAGGGAGGAATTCGTCCTTAAGGACAGAGGCAATGGCCTGCTCGAAAGGGTGACCACCCGAAAACGCCCAGGAACAGTGGGCATATGTGCAGCCATACAGTACAAATACAAGATCGATACAGTACCACACATCATCTGCGGGGGCTTTACGAAGGAGGAAACCGAATATGCTCTGATCGATCTGAATTTCCTCGGCATCCACAATGTGCTGGTCCTTCGGGGCGATGCCATTCGCTCAGAGGGCGTGTTCCGTCCAGATCCGAACGGTCACGCCTATGCCTCCGAACTTCTGGAGCATGTGATGGATCTCAATCGCGGGGTCTACCTCCACGATGAGGTGAAGAACAATCAGGAAATGGATTTCTGCATTGGCGCAGCCGCTTATCCTGAAAAGCACTACGAGGCGCCCAATATGAAGACCGACATCCATTGGCTCAAGAAAAAGGTGGAAGCCGGTGCAGAGTATGTGGTCACGCAGATGTTCTTCGACAATGCCAAGTACTTTGAATTCGTGGACCGATGTCGCAAGGAAAGCATCGACATTCCGATCATCCCGGGGCTGAAGCCATTGACATCGATGAAGCAGCTCAGTGGCATCCCACATTTCTTTCATATCGATTTCCCAGAGGAGCTCACGGATCTGGCCAGTAAGTGCAGATCGAATGACGAGATGAAGGAGTTGGGAATTGAGTGGTGCATCCGGCAAAGCAAAGAGCTCAAGGAAGCCGGGGTACCGGCTCTGCACTATTACTCCATGGGCAAGGCAACTGCTGTGAAGGCTGTGGCCAGCCAGGTATTCTAGCGGTTGCTCAGATCAGGGAGCTGAGGTTCGGACTGCCCAGTGTACGGTCGGCGATGTAGCCTTCTCCGTAGGGCACTCCGATGATCCTGCCGTAATTCTGGGCCCGGTAGGTGACCGACTCGAAGAATTCCTTGGAAGCGATGAGTGTTTCCGGTTCCGTGCTGTCAGGATCGTAGAACTGGCTTTTGTGGGCCCGTACACTTTCCATTTTTTGTTCGTGGTAGCCACTGATGTCTACGATCAGATCGGGCTTCAACTCCCGAAACTGAATGTAGTGGTACAGCACCTTGGGTCGCCATGCCGGCAGTTCTTGACCCTTCTCATCCTGGATCTCCCATTTCCTCAAGCCACTTAGGAAACAAGCATCACGCACCAGCTGTGAACCCTTTCCATGGTCGGGGTGTCGGTCTTCTGGTGCATTCGCGATCACGATGTCCGGTCGATAGATGCGGAGCAAACGAGCAACGCTTTCCTGATGAGGAGCATCGTTCTTGAAGAATCCATCGGCCATTTGCAAGTTGATGCGGACGGAACTTCCAAGGATGCGTGCGGCCTCCTGTGCTTCGAGGTCCCGGATCTCCGCCGTTCCGCGCGTCCCCATTTCCCCGCGGGTCAGGTCGATGATGCCCGTCTTTTTTCCTTGGGCAGCTTCTTTGGCCAAAAGACCGCCAGCGCCGAGCTCCACGTCGTCGGGATGTGCCCCAAAGGCGAGTATATCCAATTTCATTGGACGAATATCGAAAGAAGTGTTGGAGGCTTTCCTCTTTAAAGAGCTATTCAGCCCTTTGCAAAGCCAGCGATCTCGTCGCTCAACGGACTCACACCTGAACCATGTACCCCCACCAAATGTCCGTTGGCGTCGATCAGGAACTTTTGGAAATTCCATTTGACCGCTGCGTCTTGAACCCCGTTCAGCTTGGCTGAGGTAAGCCAGGCATACAGGGGATGAATGTCTCTTCCCTTGACGCTGATCTTTTCCATCATGGGAAAGTCCACACCGTAATTGGCGCTGCAAAATTCCTGAATGGTTGCGTTGTCGTGTGGTTCCTGTGCGCCAAAGTTGTTCGCCGGAAAACCAAGGATGACAAAACCCTTGTCGCGGTAGGTGCTGTACAACTCCTGCAGCTGTTTGTATTGCGGCGTATACCCGCAGAAACTCGCTGTATTGACCAGCAAAAGTCGCTTGCCTTTGACGCTCTCAAGGGAGAAAGGCGTTCCATCGATGCGTTTCAGGTCGAACGACTGATCATAAATGGAGGCAGGAGCGGATGGAGGCGTAGAGGCTTCGTTCATGGCGTTGGAATAGGTGCGCATTGCTTCTCCTTCATTGGATGGCGAATACGAGCAGGCAAGAACGGCACAAAGGATGACGTAGCGATGCATCTTTAGGTAGTTTTGCAGATTAACACCAAAAGTTGACCCTGAGTTCAATGTGGACCTTGTTGCGGCATTTATGGGTGCTCGAGTGGCGGACAAAATACCGGGTCTACAACAGCCTGCTTTACGCCTTATCCACTTCCTTCATCGCTTCCCTGGTGGTGAGCAGATATCCCGGGGTTTCGGTTTGGAGCGGTCTGATGTGGTTCCTGATGCTGTTCAACTCCATCACCGCGTGTTCAGATGCATTTCGCAACGAAGGTGAGCGACGTCATATATTCTACCGACAATTGAGTCGGCCCGAGGACATCTTTTTCTCCCGTTTCCTGTTCCATGGGCTCTTTGGTCTGCTATTGGTCTGTTTGCAATTCGGCTTGCTTTGTTTTTTCATTGGAGCGCCTTCCGCGCATTGGTCGTCCATGTTCCTGCACATCCTGATCGGATCTGTATCGCTGATGGGCGTACTGAGTCTTACTTCGGCCATTGCGGCAATGAGTGGGAACAACGTCAGTATGATGGCGGTGTTGAGTTTTCCGCTCTTGATCCCGGTACTGATGATCGGACTGGAAGGAACCCTTCAGGCAGGGCTTGGAGATTCTCTCGAGCAGGCATGGAAATTTGCCTTGGGAAACATGGCCATGGGCGGGCTTGTTGCTGCCTTGGGCTACCTGCTCTTCCCCTATCTTTGGAACACTTAAAAGGAAGGCCAAGAGATGAATATTTCCTGGTGGAAATTGGGTACGGCTGTACTGATCGTTTACGCGCTGGTTGCCGGCCTGATGGGAACGGTGCCACGGCTCGTTGTCCTGAATGAGACGATCCGCAATTTGTACTACCATGTGGGCATGTGGTTTTCCATGCTCGCTCTTTGGACGGGCAGCCTGGTCTTTAGTATCAAATACCTGTCAAAGCCCGATCTGATCAGCGACCTCAAGGCGAGCAAGGCGGCTTCCATCGGTTTTTACATGGGCATACTCGGTTTATTGACCGGAATGCTCTGGGCCCAATTCACCTGGGGAAGGTTCTGGACCAATGACCCAAAACTCAACGGAACGGCGATCAGCCTTTTGGCATATCTGGCCTATTTCGTTTTGCGGGGAAGTATGGAGGATCCCATGACCCGGGCCCGGATCTCCGCTGTGTACAACATATTCGCCTTTGTCCTGATGATCGTATTCATTCAGGTGCTTCCGCGTCTGACGGACAGTCTGCACCCCGGAAATGGAGGCAACCCGGCATTTGGTGAATACGACCTGGATCGGCAGATGCGCTGGGTATTCTATCCCGCTATGATCGCCTGGATCGGTATGGGCTACTGGATCTGGGACATTCGCTGCCGGATCGAAAAACTCAAGATGGCCCATTCTTTCTGAAAAGACCTCCACTGCTAAACTCATTCAAATGAAAGCGCTACGCACTCATGCCCTCAGGATCCCTTCCCGCTTTCAAAAGTGGGGTCTTGCGCTCGTTCTCGCATTTCTTTCTGCTTCGCTTCAGGCGCAGCCAGCAGTTGAAATGGCAGACCAATTTCGCGCCGATGGGAAAATACGCGTCGTGGTAGGAGTGATCGTGATCATTTTCGTGGGCTTGCTCGTTTACATTATCCGACTCGATCGGAAAGTGAAAAGAATGGAAGAGGACAACGCCCCGTCATGAGCAGAAATCATTTGATCGCTTTGGTGCTGATCGCGGTATCGATCGGGGCCATTTTCTCCACATTGGGCGACGCAAGTACCTATGTGACCTTCGCCGAGGCAGAGGAAGATCCCGGACAGGTGTACACGGTCATTGGCACACTGGATACCAGCCGTGGGATGCATTACGCAGCACGCGAGAACCTCTTCACCTTTTACGCATTGGACAAGAATGGAATGTCGCGGGAGGTATTGTACGCTCAGCCCAAACCACAGGATTTCGAGCGCGCAGAAGAAGTGACCATGAAGGGCTACAGCAGGGAGGGTCATTTTTATGCGGAGGAGATTCTGATGAAGTGCCCTTCCAAGTACAACGGCGACCAGGAGATCGGAGCGACCGAGGCAGACAGGATCTATTACGAGTGACCCCATGAATTATATCGGTGAACATCTGCTTCCCGGAGAGCTCGGCAGGATCGCTACCTACATTGCCTTTGCAAGCGCTCTGGCCGGAGCCTATTCCTTTTTTCGGGTTCAGCAGAGTGGGCGAGGCGATCTTTTGTCTCTTGGGCGATGGGCCTTTCGCATACATGGCCTTTCTGTGTTCACCCTGGTGGGCATTCTTTTCTATTTGCTTTTCAAACATTACTTCGAATACGACTACGTCTGGAAGCACTCATCACTCGACTTGCCGCTGAGATACATTTTCTCGGCATTTTGGGAAGGTCAGGAGGGAAGTTTCATCCTCTGGACGATCTGGCATGTCGTTCTCGGTTGGGTGCTGATGCGTTCAGCCAAAGATTGGGAGGCACCGGTCATGGCGGTGGTGTGTCTGGTGCAGGTCTTTTTGATCAGCATGGTTCTCGGTATCCAACCTTTTGGTCTCCGCATTGGAAGCAGTCCGTTCGTGTTGATCCGCGAGCTGCCAGAGAATGTGGGTCTCCCCTGGACGCAACTAACGGATTACCTCGAGCGCATTCCAGCCTTTATGGACGGAGAGGGTCTGAACCCATTGCTTCAGAATTACTGGATGACGATACATCCACCGGTCACCTTCCTTGGTTTTGCCAGTACGTTGATCCCCTTCGCCTTTGCTTTGGCTGGACTGTGGACGCGGCGTTACAACGAATGGCTGAAGCCTGCCTTGCCATGGGCCTTTTTCAGCGTGATGATCCTGGGTACGGGCATCCTTATGGGCGGTGCCTGGGCCTATGAAGCCCTGAGCTTTGGCGGTTTTTGGGCCTGGGATCCTGTGGAGAACAGTTCGCTGGTGGCTTGGCTTGTGGTGGTGGGTGCAGCTCATCTCTTGCTGATCCACAAGAACAAGGGCAGCACTTTGAAATCCAGTTTTCTGTTGAGCATCCTTGGTTTTTTGCTGATCCTCTATTCCACCTTTCTCACACGCTCGGGCATACTTGGAGATTCCTCGGTACATGCCTTTGTGGATCTCGGTCTGAATGGACAACTCCTGATCTATCTTCTCTTCTTTGCGGTCCTTTCCCTCGGGATGCTTCTTTGGCATTACCGGCGCTTGCCACGCAATGCCCAGCAGGACGAGATCTGGTCGCGCGAGTTTTGGATGTTCATCGGTTCGCTGACACTTTTGGCCAGCGCCTTCCAGATCGCCTTTACCACTTCTATCCCGGTATGGAACAATTTATTTGGTCCGGAGGGTTGGCTGCGCTGGATGGGTTCCGACCTGGCGCCTCCACTCGACGTGGTGCAGCACTATAATTCCTTTCAAGTCCCTTTTGCGCTGGTCATCAGTTTGCTGATGGCCAGTGGACAGTTTTTGCGCTATAAAAAAACGGATCGCGCCAAATTCTTCCGGCAGCTTTCAGGCAGTTTGGTCCTGACTGTTCTTTTGGGCGGTATTCTCATCTACGTCTTTTCCTTTCACCAGCAGCCGATCCTGGCGGCTCTTCTTATCACATCCCTTTTCTCGATCATTGCCAATTCAGAATACGCCTTCAGGGTCTTGAAGGGAAAGGTGAAGAAGACGGGAGCGAGCATTGCGCACGTGGGCTTCGGCTTAGTGCTCTTAGGCGCGCTGATCAGCAACGGAAAGAAGGACGTGATCTCTGAAAATCAGCGCTTCATCGCCAAGGATTTCCCACAGAATGAGAATATCCTGATGGATCTTGGGGATACCCTTCGCATGGGCGATTACCTGGTCACTTGGACGGGTGAGCGCAGGGAAGGCAATTACCGATACTACGATGTCGATTACCTGCAATGGGTCGATGGTGTACTGACCAAACAATTCCAGCTGGCTCCCTCCATCCTGATGAATGAACGGATGGGCAATTCTCCGGAGCCCTCCACCCAACACAGCCTGCTTCGGGATGTGTACACGCATGTGACCTATGCACCCATCGAAGACCCTGTCATCGACAGCGATGGCTACACTTCTGAGGCCCGTGCCGAGCTGGAGTTGAAGGAATCGGCCTTTTTGGATGAGAGCATGATATTGCTGGATTCCATTGAGACCCATGCCGATGTGGGCGAGGACGGACAGATCCTTGCGGAGTTGCGGGCCCATTTGGTGGTGGCCCATATCGACGGGAACACCTATTTCCCTAAACCCGGATTCCGCCTTGAAGGAGAAGAGATCCGCTATATGGATACGATCATCGAGGAAGCGGGATTGAAATT
>RFXV01000053.1 GCA_009921445.1 Flavobacteriia bacterium | reverse complement strand
AATTCTTTTTCATTGCACACTTTAAATTTAACTTCATAACCTTCAGAGCGTCCAATCCAAATGCAGCTTCCATATTGAGCGGCACCGAACCGGTCAAGAACGCGGAAGGGAATGTTGTACTCACTGTGGGCAGCCAGACGGCAAGGAACATCCTTCAAAGCATCCGTACCGAAATGACCTCCTGGCTCAAAGAGCAACTGGGCTTGAAGGAGCTTCGTTTGGAACTGATCGTTTCCGAGGAGGAACAAGAAAAGAAACCCTATTTCCGGGAAGAGATCCACGAGCACTTCGTCCAGGAAAATCCAGCCATCAATGAACTGATGGACAAGATGAAGCTCAAACTGAAATGAGCCGAAGGCGATCCCTCCTTTTGGTGCTGTGTGCTCTGCTCCACCTTCAATTTCAATCCGATCAGGAGATCCTGACCATCCAAAAGAAGGAGCTGACCGGAGAGTTCACGCCATCACGACATTCGGATTTTGTTCGACTCCGATCGCCCTACACCCGACGATCTGATGCCTGGCTCCGCAAGGAGACAGCCAATGCCTTTCAACAAATGGCCGATGCTGCGCGAAAGGACGGCATCTCTTTGGTCGTTGTTTCCGCCACCCGGAACAAGGCCTATCAGAAGCGGATCTGGGAAAACAAGTGGGCCCAAAGAAAGGGAAGCGAAGTAGAGAAAGCCCGAGACATACTCAAATACAGCAGCATGCCGGGAACTTCCAGGCACCATTGGGGCACTGACCTGGACATCAACGACCTGAATACATCCTGGTGGCACAGCGGAACGGGTGAAAAATGCTGGCTTTGGCTGAACGAACATGCGGCCTCCTTTGGATTTTTCCAACCCTACAGCGGCTCGGAGCAACAGCGGCTAAGCGGCTATAAAGAAGAGCGCTGGCACTGGTCGTACATGCCCCAGTCCAAGCCTTTTTTGCGGGCCTACAATCAGCTGGTGGATTACACAGATCTCCACGGCTTTTCAGGTGCCGAAGCCGCAGAAGAGGTTCGGGTGATACAGGACTACGTGAACGGCATCAAACGCGATCAGTAGATCTTTGGATCGTACAGCTCGGGGTGCTTCGGGTGGATGTCTTTGTAAAATGCCTCGATGATCTGCATGTCCTTTTCAAAATCTCCGGTCGGATGGACGAGTCGGGTCACGCCAGCCACCTTTTTTTTATAGTCCAAATAGCCCAAAGCGATCGGAACATTTGCTTCAAGTGCTATTCTGTAAAAACCTGTACGCCAACGATCTACTCTTTTTCGGGTTCCTTCAGCCGGAACCATCACCACGATGTCTTTATTTCTGCGCAACAGATCGGCTGCAAAGGCCGCCAGACCGGATCCTCTGTTCTTCTGATCCACGCCGATCGCGCCCGTCCACCGAAAGAAGAATCCGAAGATGCTGCGCGTGTAGGCCTGCTTGATGAAATACCGCAAAGGAATCTCCATTTGCCAAAAAGCACCCAACGCAAAAATGAAATCCCAGTTGGAGGTGTGCGGAGCAGCGATCACAACAGATGGGATCGCCCCTTTGGTGTCCATTACTTCCAGCTTCCAGCCAAAGACCCAAAATACCAGACGGGCGAAGTGTTTTTTCATTGTTCTTTTTCTTCCTTGAAACCCATGAGTTGCACCTGTTGCTCAGCCCGTGTCACGGCTGTATACAGCCAACGCTTGTCTTCCAGCATCCAGCGTCCCTCGGGCAGCCAGGGCTTCTCGATCAATACGCGCTTCCATTGGCCGCCTTGCGATTTATGGCAGGTCACGGCATAGGCGAATTTGACCTGCAGTGCCTGAAGATGCGGATCCGTGAGTACGGCCTTTCTCCTCTTGGCTCCGCTCAGGTGGCCGTGCTCGGCCTGCACATCCCGGTAGAGCTGCTGCATTCGCGCCGAAGGAAAGCTCGGTGTCTCGATCGCCAAAGAATCCAGATGCACCCATGCTTCCAGTTCGTGTGCCTTGCCAGCTATCTGCATGAGCAATCGGAGCTGCGCGAAGCGCAGACCGTATTTGTCTTCATAACGAAGGATGCGCTGCACCTCCATCTGTTCGCCGTTGGCGATGAACCCTCCCTGCTCCTGCCCCAGCCAGAAGTAGTTGTTGCGGACGACCATCAAATGGTCCCCGGCAGAAAGCTCCTCTTCTCTGTACAGCACCCTGGCCCGTATGGCCTGATTCACCGCATTTGCCCGTTTGTTGCTGCGCACAATGTAGAGTGCCTCGCCCAGGCGATCCGACTGAAAGGACTCCTGAACCGCTTCTTCGACTGCGTAGTGATCCTCCAACAGTTCAAAATCGCTGAAATGCTGCAGCTTCACCTCGCCCTCTTCCTTCATCTGTTGGCGAAGAGCTGTTGCGTTGTGCAGGATGCCCGAAGAATCTTTTTGACGCACCACCTGGGTCATCAGAACCTCTTCCACCTCAAGGCCACAGAGACCGCGCAGGAATTGAGCGTCGAGGGCTTTGCTCAGTCGGGTACCGATCGGCGGCAGCTGCGCCACATCCCCTATGAAAAGCAGACGACACCCTTTTTGGGAGTCGAATACAAAGCGAATGAGGTCTTCGAGCAATGACCTTCCACGAAGGTCCTGCTGTCCGTCCCCGACCATGGAAGCCTCATCCACAATGAAGAGTGCGTTCTTCTGCTTGTTGGGCTTAAGTACAAAGGTCGGACTGCCGTCGGGCGAAGGCATGGGACGATAGATGTGCCGATGTATGGTGGATGCAGGGCGACCCGCACTGTCTTCAAGTACTTTGGCTGCCCGACCCGTGGGTGCCAGAAGCACCACTGAAATGGAATGCTGAGGAAGTACCTCGGTCAGGGAGCGCATCAGACGGGTTTTCCCCGTTCCCGCATAGCCCTTCAGCAAAAAGACCGACTTGGCCGAACGTAAAAAGGAATCGAAGCGAACGATGAAGGACGCCTGATCCTCTGTGGGCGCATGAGGAAAGGAGCGCTTCAAGGAATCGGACAGCGAACGCTTGGCTTCCATAGAGGCTCAAAGATAGCCGTACTACTTCCCCTTAATGCATTATTTTCGTTCCCGATCTGAATTGCTGATTAGAATATGGACAAGAAAACCATCAAAGCACTGACCCTTGGATTGACCTTGGTTGCTGTTGGATTGAGTTATTGGTTGCTGCGCATCATCAACCAGCCGATCGAGTTCGAAAAGATCAAGTCCGATCGCTATGCCGCGATCATCGAACGACTGGAACAAATTCGCGAGGTCCAGCAGGCACACCTTCAGGAAAACGGCAAGTATGCCGCAGACTTTGATGCCCTCATTGCCTTTGTAGATACCGGCGCGATCACCCTGATCGAGCGAAAGGATTCGTCTTTTATGTACTACGACAAGATCTACCAGCAGGACATGAACAAAGACACGGTGATCGAACGCGTTTTGGGCACCCAGGGAGTGAAGGAAAATCTCTTCGACACTGAATTTGATGCGGCCCAATTGCGCTTTATTCCATTGCCGGGCGATCTGGAAGGAACAGAAGAGTTCAACATCGGTGCATCATCCATTGAACGGAACGGGCTGCGTATCCCTGTTTTTGAAGTGGGCGCGCCCAATACGGCCATCTTCCACGATCTTCCCAGCGACTTCAGCATTTTCGTGGACAGGGACTACAGTCTGAAGATCGGTTCCCTGACCGAGCCCAAGGTCACCGGTAATTGGAAGTAGGAGCCACACCTCTCTTCTCCTATCGCTCCACTGATTTCGCGCCGGAACTCGTGGGGCCCGTGCGCGTCTATTACTCCCACAAGCTGCTTTTGTGTTCGTTCTTCAATCCCGAGGGACGCTTGCTCTGGATGCAGGAATTCGAACTGCCCGAAGAGGAACCGGCACTCCACGCCCTGCATCTGCTTCGCAGGATCCGTGAAGAGGAACGGCTCGAGAAAAAGCGACGCTCCATTCAATTCTTTTCTGGAGAAGGTGCTCTGATGGCGCTTCCAAAAGATCGATTCACCGCAGCACAGGCGGAGGTCCTTTTCGAGCGTTCAGGCGGCTCACTACAGGGTTGCAAGCGATTTGACCGACCGGGATTGTCGGGCACAGAACTTCATTTTTCAGTGCCTTCCGAACTCGCCGAAGAATGTGCAGAGTGGACGGATAAACTCGAATTATACCCCGTTTCCCAATACCGATCGGAATCCCTGGTGCAAAAGAAAGGAATGACGCTGGTCGGATTCATGCATCCTGGCCGGATCGATGTGGCACTGTACCAGTCCAATCAACTGATGCTGTTGAATCGGTTCAGCTGTGCGGTCACGGAAGATTTCAGTTACCACCTGTTGAATTGCGGTCAGCAGATGGACTGGTCGGTCCGCACCGACCCCATCGTGCTCACCGGCAGAGAAGAACGCATGGAGACCGTGCACGAACTGCTCAAGGAATTCGTGGGCGAGGTCTGGCTGGACGACCGGCACGATGCGCCAGAGATCCAACGACTGGCATTGCTGGGCGAATGAGCCGCATCATCAGTGGACGCTTCAGGGGCCGTCGGATCATTGCTCCGAAGAAGATCGATGTCCGCCCCACCACCGACCGGGCCAAAGAGGCTCTTTTCAATATTCTCAGAAGCCAGATCGATCTCGAAGAGACGGAAGTACTCGATCTCTTCGCCGGCATCGGCACGGTTTCCATGGAGTTCATATCCCGCTCATGCCCTCTTGTGCTTTCGGTGGATGCCAATCCCAAGGCCATTGACTTCATCCGATCTTTCGCAGACACCATCGGCGCGGAAGGACTCGAGCTGGTCTGTGGAAAAGCGGAGTCCTTTCTGGAACGAAACTTTAGAAAATTCGATCTGGTCTTTGCCGATCCGCCTTACGACTATGGCGCCTATGAGGCTTTGGTCGATCTGATCAGGAGGAGGGTGCTCAGGGACGATGATTCCCTGCTGGTGGTCGAGCATGGAGAAGAGGCCGATCTCAGCAGTTTGGAGGGATGGCGCACATCCAGGACCTACGGGCGGGTGATCTTCAGCTTTTTTGATCCTCAAGAAAGGCAATGAAGCTTCGGAAGGCTTTGGCCCGATGGCTGATGCCGTTCTTTTCCTTTAGGCTCATCTGAGCAAAACTCCGCTCGTGGCCCTCGGGAAGGAAAATGGGATCGTATCCAAATCCCTTTGCGCCTGTCGGTTCCTGGAGTATCTGTCCCTTGGCGATCCCTTCAAAATACTGCAGTTTTCCTGTGCTGTTGATGTAGGCGATGACGGTCCTGAATTGGGCAGAACGATCCGCGAGACCCTTTAATTCCTGAAGGAGTTTCCGCATGTTGGCCACAGGATCTTTTGCGGGGCCGGCATAGCGGGCACTGTATACTCCCGGGCGGTTGTCCAGAGCGGTTGTCTCCAAGCCTGTGTCGTCTGCAAACACAGGAAGACCGAATCGATCCCAGAGATACTGTGCTTTGATGCAGGCGTTTTCGTGCAGGGTGGCTCCCGTTTCAGGAATGTCCTCTGTGACGCCCAGATCCCTGAGGTCTTTCAATTCGACATCAGAACCGATCAGTGCAGCGATCTCCTCTTTCTTATTGGTGTTGCCCGTGGCGAACACCAAGGTCTTTGGCGAGCCGGATTCAGTCATTGTGGTAGGGATGTCCGTTGAGGATGGTGAAACAACGATAAAGCTGTTCGAGAAAGAAGAGTCGGATCAACTGATGGGTGCAGGTCATGGGCGACAGGCTCAGGCTGAAGTCTGCGCGCTCGCGCATCTGCTGGTCAAAGCCGTAGGCACCGCCGCTGACAAAGACGATCCGGTGGGAGCCTGCATTCATCCATTTCTGCATCTGCTGCGCAAATCCCCTGCTGTTCATCGATCGTCCGTTCTCATCTAGCAATATGACCCGATCTGCGGGGCGCAATTCCTTGGTAAGGGCCTCGGCCTCCACCTGCATCATTTGTGTCTTGGCGCTCGACTTGGAACGAACAGGGATGCAATCCACGCGGCTGTACTTTTGGTAGCGCTGAATGCGCTTTTCCAATTCCCTCATTTGCTCGTCCAGGAGCTCTGGCTCAGTTCTTCCGCAATTCAAAAGGACGATCTCCATGCAATCGCTTTAACTTCGCGCAAGTTAGTCCATGATGCTTCCCGACTTCCAATCACTGAACGATCACTTTGTCCATGCGCTGCAGGAAGACCTTGGAGATGCAGACCACAGTGTGGCGGCCTGTATCGATCCGAAGTATCAAGGCAAGGCGCATTTGTTGGTCAAAGAAGCCGGGGTCATAGCGGGAGTGGCACTGGCCAGACATCTCTTCGGACTTTTCGATCCACAGATCGTCTTTGAGCAACACATCGCAGATGGGCAAGAAGTACGAAAAGGAGATATCGTATTTGTGGTCAGTGGCCCCTCGGGAAAGCTTTTGAGCATTGAACGACTTGTGCTCAACTACATGCAGCGATTGAGTGGGATCGCCAGTCAGTCGAGGGTCTATGCAGAAGCGGTAAAAGGCACGGGGACGCAGATCCTCGATACCCGAAAGACCACTCCTGGCCTTCGGATACTGGAAAAATGGGCCGTACAACTCGGCGGTTGTTCCAACCACCGAATGGGACTCTACGACATGATCATGCTCAAAGACAACCACATCGACTTTTGCGGGAGTGTGGCTCAGGCCATTCGGACCACACGCGCCTATTTGAAGAAACACGGACTCGAGCTGAAGATCGAGATCGAAGTGCGCAATGAGGAGGAACTGGAGGCCGTATTGAGCGAAGGGGGCGTGGACCGGATCATGCTGGACAACTTTTCGATTCAGCAGACAAAAGCGTCCATCGAGCGCATTGCCGGTCGCTTTGAGACCGAGTCCTCCGGCGGGATCGATCTGAAAACCGTGGCGGACTATGCCGCCTGCGGTGTGGACTACATCTCTGTGGGTGCATTGACCCATCAGATCGGCAGCCTTGACCTGAGCCTGAAAGCCATAGAGGGCAAATGATCTGGAGCGCACAGATACACGCCATCAGAGAGCGGATCGGAAAGGTCATGGAGACCATAAGAATTCCCTTCCTGGAGGGAATGAACTTGCGCAGCATCCTTCGCTTTTTCTATGAAGCCATTTGGGAAGGAAGCATCAGTGCCCGGGCGAGCAGCATAGCCTACAGCTTCTTTTTGGCCATTTTCCCCGGCATCCTTTTCTTTTTCACGCTGATCCCCTATTTCCCCATCCCCAATCTGCAGACAGAAGTCTTCCGACTGCTTCGGGATGTGTTGCCCCCACAGTCTTACGATGCGGCCTATACAACCATAGCCGATGTGCTCAACAACAAGAATTCTGGTCTGTTGAGTTTTGGTTTTATTGCTGCTTTGCTCTTCGCGACCAACGGTACGAGTTCCCTGCTCTCGAATTTTGGGCAGACCATTCACAGAAAAGAGAGTGTGGAATTTTGGAAACTCTACCTCTACTCTCTTCTTCTGACGATCATATTCAGTGCCGTCTTCTTTACCGGCATCATCTCCATTGTGATGACGCAAAGTGTGACGGATTTCATGGTGAGCAAGGACTGGATCCAACAGGCCAATGCGGACTTTCTTCAAAATACGCGCTGGCTCTTCCTCTTGGGCACTCTTTTATTCAGTGTCAGCGCGCTCTACTTCTTCAGTCCACTTCGGAAGAAACAATGGGGCTTTTTCTCCATTGGAGCCATATTCGCCACCGCTCTTATCATCACGTCCTCCTCTGGCTTCAGCTACTACGTGGACAACTTCTCTCAGTACAACCGGCTCTATGGCAGCATCGGTACGCTGATGGTGATCATGCTTTGGATATACATCAATGCCTTTGTGCTGATCATTGGTTTTGAGCTCAATATGAGTATTGCCGTTGCAGAGCAGGCCTCGATGGATGCTGAAAACCAAGTACTTTCCGAAAAAGGATGATCTCACTTAAATTAGACGCATGACCAAAAATGTACTCTTGATCGCGACACTGTTCTTCTCCGGTGTCCTATCTGCCCAGAAAGCGACAGACATTGTCGGCATCTGGTGGAATGAAGAGAAGGACGGCCGGGTGGAAGTCTATCAGAAAGGCGATAAATTCTACGGTAAGGTGGAATATGTCAAGAAGAATGTGAACCCGGACGGGAGCAAACCGAAAAGGGACCTGAAGAATCCGGATCCCGCCAAGAGAAAGCGCGTCATCCAGGGCTGTGTCATCCTCAAGGGGCTGAAGTGGACCGGAGATGAATGGGAAGGCGGTGAGATCTACGACACCAAAAGCGGAAATACCTACAGCTGCTTTGCGCGAATGAATCCCAACGGCACCCTTTACTTCAAAGGCTACATCGGCTTCTCCCTGATCGGTCGAAGCACGACCTGGACCCGTTACAAGTAAGTCCTTCATGGGTGAACGGGTCGCCCTGATTCAAAATCGGGTACAGAGAGGCGGTCGATTTCAGGTCAGCTCTGAGATGGTCCGGGTGCTCAATGAGCGGGGCATAGAACCGGATTTCATTTGCTTTAGAAACCGGATCGATCTACCTGAGATCAAGCGGGTTTATGGATCTGATCTGAAGTTTAGGTTCATCAATATTCCAGAACCCAGACTCCCTTTTGAATGGAACATTCTCTACTTCAACCGTTCGGTCAGCTCGCGGCTTTCCGCCTATGATCTGGTCATCAACTCCAACAACACCTCCTTTGGGCTGAGTTGCCCTGTACCGATGATCAGTTATGTGCACTTTCCCAGAAAATACCGTCTGCTCTCTCCTCTGAGATCCATCCATTTTCCGGAAGGTCCATCGAAATCGGCATTCGATATCGCCAACGATCCGCTTGGACTCATCAGAAAGCGGTACCGAAAAGACAAGCACATTTCCTCAGGTGACCGACAGATCTTCAACAGCGACTTCACTGCGTCCTGTTTCCGGGAGGTCTATGGAAAGGATGAAAATGATGTGCTCTACCCGCCGGTGAATGAGGCAGATCACATCCGCCCCCCCACAGAAAATGACTTCCCGAAGAATGTGGTGAGTATGGGACGCTTTTCAGCGGACAAGAGACAACTGGAGCAGATCGAGATCGCTGCACGGCTTCCCGACTGGTCGTTCACCCTGATCGGCTTCGTGAACGAACCCGACTACTTCGCCCTATGCGCTGAGCGCATCCGTTCGCTGGGCGCGAATAATGTACAGCTACTCAATAACGCATCGGTGGAGCAGCGCGACAAGGCCTTGCGCTCTGCAGGATTTTTCATCCACAACCTCAGGAACGAACCCTTTGGCATCACCACGATACAGGGATTGGCTCAAGGATGCCTGCCCATCGTTCACAACAGCGGCGGCCAAAAGGAGATCATTCCCCATGCCGATCAACGCTTCGATGATGCCGATCAGGCAGCCCAGCGTTTGAAGGAGTGGGCTGAGCGAGGAAAGGATGCCTGCCGGAAACGGGTAGATGATCTGCAGAAGGACATCGGTCAATACACTGCGGTCCATTTTCGAAAAAAATTCGCTGATTTGCTGAACGAATACCTCTGAATCGATGAAGTGGACGGACATCCTGAAAAAGTGGTGGCAGCAGCAACAGGCCTTTCTGCCTGAGTTGCGCGCTCAGGCGGCCCGTTATGCACCCATCGATCAGGCCTCCCTCTTGCCCGAGCGAGTGATGGAGGAAAGCCGGCCAATTTTTGTTTTGTCCACTGGCCGCGCGGGGACGCAGTACCTCACTGAACTGCTGAATGAACTTCCCGGACTGCAGGCGGTACACGAGCCGCAACCCGAACTGCTCTATGCTTCGAGATGGGCCTACGAGCACCGGGGAAAGACCGAAATGCTTGAAGCTGCTTTTCTCGCGGCACGCTATGAGTTCATACGCAATGCCCACCTGAACGGACTGCGCTATGTGGAGACCAACAACCGCCTGTGCTTCTTGGCGGACGGCATCGCCAAGGCGTTTCCCAAAGCGCGATTCATCCATCTGGTCCGGCATCCAGAGGCCTTCATACGAAGCGGCTTGCAGCGAAAGTGGTACAGCGATGCCCATCTGACCGATGAAGGACGGATCCAACCGCCGGAAGAACTCGGCCTGACCTATACATCCGAAAGGATCGCCTGGCTGTGGAACGAAACCAATAGTTCCATCGCCTCCTTTGGGCAGCGCGTCGGTTCCGAGCGCTACTTCCAGGTCCGCTCTGAAGATCTCTTTGAGGATATCAAGGCGAACAGAAGTTTGTTTTCATTCATGGACGAAGCCTACCCTGGCGATGAACGCATCCGAAGGGCACAGAACCAACCCAGGAATCAGAGCAAAAAAGCAATATCCAGCCAGCCTCTTGAGGGCCAATGGAAAGAACGCCTCTCCTTTGCCCGCAGCAAGGGATACACACTCTGATTCAGAGCGGATAGCCGAACCGTTCGAGCCCCTTTTTCATCAGAGGTTCCACCTGCTGTAGGACCTTGGGGTCCAATTCATTCTTCCACTTCCCGACAGAAGAGGGATTGATGGGCTGGTTCACATGGGCCATGGACTCCATCTCGCCAATGGATCCCATTTCCTGCAGATAACTCTTTCCCGAGCGCTCATGAATGGGTTCATACGCCAGGCCAAGGAACGAACAGACGGAGCTGAAGCATGCTTTTGGATCGGCCACAAGATCTTCATAGCGCAGATCCATTTGCTGATGGGTAGATAATTTCTTCCGAATGACATCCATCTTTTCAATGCTCCTGTTCCATTCCTCCACCCCAAAGAGCGGATCATCAGATTCATCGGCTTTCCTCAGATAGCTGTTGACCACATCCCGTCCATCGCGGATCAGAAAGAGATACTTCGCCTTGGGAAAAACGCTGCGAATGATGTCTATATGTTCGTGGTTTCCAGGTGTTTTATCGCCCCATATGCGTTTTGGCGACTTGCGCACAAAGCCATATGAACGGTAAATATGATCCAGTAGATCCCACAGATTTCGCTTTGCCTTTGAAAAAGCATGCACCTGATCGATGAGCTGCTGAGCATCCAGCGACCAGGCCTGACTGCCTTTGGACCGAATGAACTCGGAACAGATCAGTGCAGAGCAATCCTCCCACTGCATCCAGTTGAACAGATTGAATTTCACGATCGACTGCGCCAGAACGAATTGTTCCGTGGGCATGGAGATCTCGCTGTGCTGACCCAAAAGAGAGGCCATCAGGGTCGAACCGGAACGGCCGGCCGAAACAATGAAAAAGGGCTGCTCACGATCGGTATCACTCGGTGGAAGCACCGGAAAACGTGCCGGAAGGATCTTTCCCAGTTGGTGCAACTGCTTGTAGTGCCGGGCGAATTTCATGGTTGCAAAGATTGGGCTTCTCAACCAAATCGGGAAGTGATGACCCCCTGATCACAATTTCTGCAACTCAGTCCTCTCATTATGGATGGTCTTAGAATAAATGAAGGGGCCTCAGGGTCGTTCAACATTTTACTTTTGAAGAAGTGAAATTCAAAGTTCCATTGGCCCTTGTTTGCCTGACGCTTATTGCCGTCCCCTTGAGGGGGCAACTGAGCAATGGTCAGTTGGT
>RFXV01000052.1 GCA_009921445.1 Flavobacteriia bacterium | reverse complement strand
AAGAAATCAGGCTTCTACCAAATGCTCGAATTCGACATGCCTGGAGAGGGCATCCGCAACCTCGAGATCGAGATGAAACGAGATGAGCGCGTGATGCGCTTTCTCTCTGTCGCCTTGGATAAATACGCCAAGGAGTACGCAGAGAAGCGGAAGGGTAAGCTGAAGTCCAAATCTTAATTCGAAAACATGAGCGATTTACAAGCGGCCTCTGGCCAATCCCAGAGTGAGATCAGATATCTCCAGCCCATACAGATCGATACGGGTACAAAGGGGCGTTTTTGCTTCTTCAAGAAAACGGGCATCAAGCACATCGACTACAAGGATGCCGACTTCCTTCTTTCATTCGTCAATGATCAGGGAAAGATCCTTCCACGCCGTCTGACAGGCACCTCTTTGAAGTACCAGCGCAAATTGTCGCAGGCCATCAAAAGGGCGCGTCACCTGGCTTTGATGCCATACGTTGCAGACAATCTCAAATAAGACAGCATGGAGATCATTCTGAAAAAAGACGTAGAGAATTTGGGCTTCACAGACGACATCGTACAGGTGAAGAACGGATACGGCAGGAACTACCTCATCCCTCAGGGACTGGGGATTCTGGCCACCGACGGCGCGAAAAAAGTATTGGCTGAGAACCTCAGACAAAGAGCGCATAAGGAAACCAAATTGGTCGAAGACGCTCAGACGCAGGCAGACAAACTCAAGGAAATGAGCGTACAGCTGACTGCCAAAGTAGGGCAGGGCAATAAGTTGTTTGGCTCACTGTCCAATGCAGACCTCGCCCTGGAATTGGGTCGACAGGGGATACAGATCGACAAGAAGTTCATTCAGATTCCAGGTTCGGTCATCAAAACCATGGGACGCTATTCAGCGAAGGTGCGTTTCCACAGAGATGTTCAGGCTGAGCTGGAATTTGAAGTAGTTGCTGAGAAGAACGCCTCCTGATCCCAACCCCAGAAACAGAACAGCCCGTCAATAATTTTGATGGGCTTTTTTTGTCCCCATTATGAAGACCAAGAGCCTCCATCGGAAGAAGATCAATTTGGTCACCCTCGGGTGTTCCAAGAATCTTTTTGACTCCGAAGTGCTTATGGGCCAGCTCCGTGCAAACGGGCGTGATGTAGTGCACGAGGGACAGAGCGGTGAGGTTGTGGTGATCAATACCTGTGGATTCATCGACAATGCCAAACAAGAATCGATCGACACCATTCTCGATTACGCTCGACTCAAGGAGGAAGGCCAAGTAGAAAAAGTCTATGTAACTGGTTGCCTTTCGGAGCGTTACAAGGAGGATCTAAGACAAGAGATCCCGGACATTGACGATTGGTACGGGACAAGAGAGCTGCCACGGCTGCTCAAAACCCTTGGAGCAGACTACAAAAAGGAGCTGCTTGGCGAGCGCATACTGACCACACCGGCCCACTATGCCTATCTGAAGATCTCCGAGGGCTGCGATCGTCCATGTTCATTCTGCGCCATCCCACTCATGCGCGGCGGACATCGGTCCACCCCTATTGAAGATCTGGTGGAACAGGCCGGAAAACTCGCGAGTCAGGGCGTACGTGAACTCATTCTGATCGCCCAGGATCTGACCTACTACGGCCTGGACCTCTACAAGAAAAGAGCGCTTGCCGATCTGCTTCGCAAACTGGTAGAGGTAGAAGGCATCGAATGGATCCGCCTGCACTACCTCTTCCCTACCGGTTTCCCATTGGACGTGCTGCAACTCATCCGGGAGGAACCCAAGATATGCACCTACATCGACATTCCCCTGCAGCACATTGCGGATCCGGTGCTCAAATCAATGAGACGCGGAACCACGAAGGCCAAAACAGATGCGCTTTTGAAGACCATTCGACAAGAGGTTCCCGGTATTGCGATTCGAACCACACTCATCACCGGCTATCCCGGAGAGACAGAAGATGATTTTGAAATACTTTGTGACTGGGTCCGGGAAAGTCGATTCGAACGCCTGGGCTGTTTCACATACAGCCACGAAGAAGACACCCATGCTTTCAGCCTGGAGGATGATGTTCCGCAGGGGGTCAAAGAGGAGCGCGCCCGTCGAATAATGGATATTCAGCGCGATATCTCCACTGAATCCAACGCCGAGCTCATTGGCAGAGAATTAAAGGTACTTGTCGACCGCTTTGAGGGCGGCCAATTCATTGGCCGAACGGAGTTTGACAGCCCGGAAGTGGACAATGAGGTGGCCATCCGATCCGGGGAATCTCATTTGCGGGTGGGCGACTTTTGTCAGGTGGAGATCACCTCCGCAACAGAATACGACCTGCAGGGACGCTTGCTTTAAAGCTTGGCGTCGCAGATGGCCAGCACCTCTGCTTCCATCTTCTTGGCTTCGCTGAGGATCTGCTTTCCCTTCTCAGTGATCTGTGCCACATAGACTGCATCATCAAAGTCCTTGCAGTTCACCCGCACGTTCAGGAATGCACCTTCTACGCCCGTTCGTGCACACAGGGCACCTACAGCGGCATCTGTCACCGAATTCGGGTTGCCGATCTCTGCCATCTGACGCATGACCTCCATACTTTCCAAACAGATCTTCATCACTGAGAATGGAACCTCAATGGCCTCCTGAGTTGCCGAACGGATCGCCTCGGTCCGTGCTTTTTTCTCCTCTTCGCTCGACTTTGGCAGGCCAAAAGCCGCCATGATCCGGTTGAAGGCACGCGTATCCTCATCCACCAATTCGAGCAAGCGCTTTTGCAAAGCCATTCCCCGTTCGGCCCAATCTGAGAATTCGTTCCATCTGTCGTCCCACCCTCTTTTGTGCGCAGACAGGTTGGCCACCATGGTTCCCAGACTGACGCCCAATGCTCCGGCATATGCACTGATGGATCCTCCGCCAGGAGCCGGTGATTCCGACGCGGTTTCATCCGCAAAGTCGCGCAGCGACAATTCGAGAAGCGGATCGCTCTTGCCCTCCTTCAACTTGTATTCGATGATCTTCTGACTGGGATCAAAGGGTGCCAATTCATCCAGCCCGAGGCTCTTGACAGCGATCTTGATGATCTCGCTCTCCGGTATTCCAATGGAGCGCTTTTGCTTCCTGAGGTAGTGGATGCCGGCGTCCAGCATGGCCTGCAACGGAACAAGACCTACGAGCTCCGATCCCGTTACCCGCAGCCCCCTTGACTCTGCGGAAACACAGGTTTGTTCAAAGGTCTCGTGCATGGAGGCGATGGAAATGTTGGTGAGGTTATAGGAGATCTGTGCGATCCCGTATTCCTCGATGTACCATCCGATGCCCTTCACTGATTTGAGCTTCCCCGGTATGTGGCGCGGATTGCCCTGCTCATCCTTGACGATGGCTCCCGTCAGGGAATTCCCTTCACGCATGACCCTTCCCCGCTCGCGGATATCAAAGGCAATGGCGTTTGCGCGTCTCGCACTTGTTGTGTTCAGATTGACATTGTATGCGACCAAAAAATCACGTGCGCCCACAGCTGTGGCACCCGTGCGTTTGGCCAACCCCCAATCGGCCTTTCCATGATCCGGCTGCCAATTTGGATCTTGAAACTTCCGCTCCAGGCCCTCGTACTCGCCTGAACGGCAGTTGGCCAGATTTTTTCGCTCTTCTGTAAGGGCTGCATTTTCGTAGAGATAAATGGGGATGCCCAGCTCATCTCCTATGCGCTTGCCCAGCTTGCGTGCATAGGCCTGCACCTCCTCCATCTCCATATGCGCAACCGGCACCAATGGACATACATCGGTGGCCCCCATTCGTGGATGGGCGCCGCTGTGCCGACTCATATCGATCAACTCTGAAGCCTTTTTCACGAGGCGGAAAGCCGCTTCGATGACGGCATCCGGATCGCCTGCAAAAGTGATGACCGTGCGGTTCGTGGCCTTGCCCGGATCGATGTCCAGCAACTCCGCTCCTTCCACATCGTCGACAACAGAGGCAATGGACTGGATCTTTGCCGCATCTCGTCCTTCACTGATGTTCGGGACACATTCGAGGATCTTTTTCAAAGCTTGGGGATTTTGATTTTTAGTTTTCTACCGGAACGCCATCGATCCATACGGATTCGATCCAATCCGTTGCAAAGGCATAGGGGAAATAGGCAAGCTCATCGGCAGGACGGGTGATGAGAAAGCTGGCCCGCTTGCCCGGACTGATGCTTCCCAATTCCTCCTCCATGCCCATCGCATAGGCACTGTTCAATGTCGCAGCCGCCAAAGCCTCCTCAGGCTTCATTTTCAGACGAATGCAGGCCAGACTCCATACAAAGGGCATGCTGCCAGAGGGGGAACTGCCCGGATTGTGGTCACTGGCCAGGGCCAATGGCAACCCACTGTCCATCATTTTTCGGGCAGGCGGATCCTCCATTCCCAGGAAAAAGGCCGTGGAAGGAAGTAAGGTGGGCATGGTTTCGGACTTCAGGAGCAGGCTGATCTCCTCATCCCCCGTGCATTCAAGGTGATCCACCGATAGGGCCCCGTATTTCACGCCCGCCTGGATGCCACCGGAAAAATCCAATTCATTCGCATGGATCTTTGGCCGCAACCCATATCGGGCACCGGCCTCAAGCAATCGTTCAGTCTCTTCCTGAGTGAAAAAACCTCGATCGCAAAAGACATCCATGAAATCGGCCAGTTCTTCGTCGGCGATGACCGGAAGCATTTCTCCGATCAGATGATCGATGTAGCCGCTTCGATCGTTCTTGAATTCGGACGGAATGGCATGCGCGCCTAGGAATGTCGCGCGAATGGGAATGGGTGAAAATCGTTCGATGGACTTGATGACCCGCAGCATCTTCAATTCTGACTCCATGCTCAGCCCGTACCCACTTTTGATCTCCACCGCAGCTGTACCCGTTCCTATCATCTCGGTCAGACGCTCCATGGCCGAGGCGAACAGTTCATCTTCCGGAGTTTCACGCAGCACCTTGGCCGAGTTGAGAATCCCGCCTCCCTGCCGTGCGATCTCCTCGTAGCTCAGTCCGGAGATCCGATGGACGAATTCACGCTCACGGGTTCGGGCAAAGACGATATGTGTATGCGAATCCACAAAAGCGGGCAGCACCCACTGGCCATTCAGATCGATCCACTCGTCACAACTGTTCCTGAGTTCTTCATCCAGTTCGTCCATAAGTCCGAACGAATGAATGGATGGACCTTCGGTACACAGCCAGGCATTCCGCAGGATCGGGATATCTGCCATTTCAGATCCTTTGAGCAATGCAGGGGGCGAGTCCCAGCATCCGGCAAGTCCGGAAATTCGGGTGAATAAAGTGCGCATGAGGCGAAGCTACAAAGAGCATGAGCCACGAAGCAAGAATATTTATCGGCGAGGACCAACAGATCATTCGGTCCGATCCCCTTCAGCGGGTGGTTATATTTGTGTCCATGGCAGGCAATACCCTCGGCAGTCATCTTCGACTCACCACTTTTGGAGAGTCACATGGAAACTCGATCGGTGGGATCATCGACGGAATGCCCGCCGGAGTCGAAATCGACACAGAGGCTGTTGCATTCGAACTGAGCAGAAGAAAGCCCGGACAATCCAAGCTGACCACGGCCCGAAGGGAATCCGATCAGGTAGAATGGCTGAGCGGCCTCTGGCAAGGAAAGACGACCGGCAGTCCGCTGGCCTTCCGCATCGCCAACAAGGATGCCCGGCCTCAGGACTACGACATGATGCAAGATGTGTACAGACCCGGTCATGCCGATCGAACCTATCAGGAAAAGTACGGCATCCGTGATCCGCGCGGTGGCGGAAGAAGTTCGGCCCGGGAAACGGCCAATTGGGTGGTCGCTGGAACCATTGCACGTCATCTCCTGCCCAGTGAACTGAAATGCATCGCCTATGTGGATCAGGTGGGAACGATCCATGCTCCTACTCTTTCCACGCCCGACGCGACAGAGATCGAAGCTCATCCGGTGCGCTGTCCGCATGAAGCAACTGCCCAAAAGATGCAGGATCTCATCGAGCGCACTAAGAAAAAAGGGGATTCAGTGGGCGGCGCCATCCGCTGTGTGGTCACAGCGGCACCTGCGGGTCTGGGCGAGCCGGTGTTTGGAAAACTGCCGGCGCGCCTTGGCGCCGCATTGTTCAGTCTCAACGCTGTGAAGGGTGTGGAATTCGGTTCTGGATTCCAGGCAGCCAGCATGTTCGGAAGTACCCACAACGACACCTACGATGCCAAAGGCGAACCGACCAGCAACCATGCTGGAGGAAGTCTTGGTGGGCTGTCGACCGGTACACCCATCGAATTCCGGGTGGCGTTCAAACCAACCTCCACCATTGGGAAAAGCCAACAAACCATCGACCTCAGCGGACAGGTGGTCCAACTCGAAGCCAAAGGAAGACATGACCCCTGCGTGGTTCCACGTGCCGTGCCCATCGTCGAAGCACTCACGCTCTTCACATTGGCCGACCTCTACCTTATCTCTAAGACCGATCGCCTATGAAATCTCTTGCGCTCCACTGGAAGATCATCATCGGTTTGGTGCTGGGTGTCGGATGGGCCCTGGCCTCCATTTCCCTTGGTATCGGCTCGTTCACCACAGACTTCATCGCTCCGTTCGGGCAGATCTTCATCAAACTTTTGAAGTTGATCGCCATTCCCCTGGTCTTGTTCTCCATCATCATGGGCATCGTCTCTCTGAACGATACCACGACCCTCGGGAGAATGGGACTGAAGACCCTCGGACTGTATCTGATCACCACTACCTTGGCGGTCGGTCTTGGACTGCTGCTTGTCAATGGTCTGAAGCCTGGCGAGCGGGTGGCCATGGACCAGCGCGTAGCCAATCGCATCAGCTACGAACTCTGGGCAGGCCAACAAGGAGGAGAGATCAAGGACGGCAAGGATTACCTGAACGATCCACAATACGCCCATCTGAAAATGGAAGCCCAACAGCGTCTGGACAAAGTGCGTTCAGATGATTTTACACGCTCCAAGATGTCCGCCGCTCAAGACAATAGGGACGCCGGGCCCTTGCAGTTCCTCGTGGATATGGTGCCCTCCAATATCTTCAAGAGTTTTGGAGACAGTCTGATGCTGCAGGTGATCTTTTTCGCCCTCTTCCTCGGCATGACCATGATCTCCCTGCCCGCAGACAAAGTGAAGGGCATGGTCCAGTTCTGTTCGGCAGGCAATGAGATCTTCCTGAAAATGGTCGATCTGGTGATGAAGGCGGCTCCGTTCTTTGTCTTTGCTCTAATGGCCGGTAAGCTCGTGGAGATGGCGGGAGACGACCCCTCGGCATTGCTGGAGGTTCTGCAGGCTCTGGGTTGGTATTCCATCACCGTCGTTTTGGGCCTTGCCCTTTTGGTCTTTGTCATCTATCCGCTGATCGTTCGCCTGATCCATCCGCAGATGGGCTACGCCCGTTTTTTCAAGAACATCAGCCCGGCCCAGTTCCTGGCTTTTTCCACCAGCAGCAGTGCAGCCACGCTTCCAGTCACCATGGAAGTGGTCAACGACCATTTGAAGATCCCCAAGAAGATATCTTCATTCGTTCTCCCCATTGGCGCAACCGTCAATATGGACGGCACCAGTTTCTATCAGGCCGTGGCCGTGGTCTTTCTGGCTCAATTCCATCTGATCGACCTCAGCCTGGCGCAACAAGCCACCATTGTTTTAATGGCTACTCTGGCCTCCATTGGTTCTGCTGCTGTACCGAGCGCAGGCCTGATCATGCTGATCATCGTACTGGATTCCGTCGGACTCAACCCGGCATGGATCGCCTTGATCTTTCCCGTGGACCGACCATTGGACATGTGCCGAACTGTGGTCAATGTGACCGGCGACATCACAGTTACCACTGCGGTTGCTGCCAGTGAAGGTGCCCTTGAAAAAGCCTGATCAAAAGGTGCGCAAAACCTACTCACTCATCCTTATCCTGATCCTGTTGTCCATCGAATTGGTGGCTCAGCCCGAACTCGGTGTGTGCAGGCAGGAGGCCGACCCGATGGCCGAAGCGCAACTGCCCAAGGCACTGCGCGCCTGGCGAAAGAAAGACTACCGCGAGGCACAGCGGTATCTGGAAAAGTCGGTGGGATTCGATCGTTCTTATGCCCACGGACACTATCTCCTTGGCGAACTCTATCTAAAGAAAGGAGAACTCCATGGTGTAGAGGCGATGTGGGAACAGGTGATCCGCATCTGCCCGGACTACAAGGCGGACCTTTATTACTACCTCGGCATTTTGTTTTTGGAAACGGAAAGAGAAAAGAGAGGCCGGGAGTTGCTCGAAACCTACATCACTCATGCAGAACGAGATGCTGCACTGGTCAAAGAGGCCGAAGACATCCTCGAAGAATTCAGAGTGGTGGAACAACTCAAAGCCCATCCCATACCCTACGACCCCAAACCGGTTCCTGGCCTATCTACTCCGGCAGACGAATACCTCGGGTGTATTTCGCCCGACATGCAGCTGTTCTTTTTCACCCGGAGATCACGAAAGAGAAACAAATACAATGGACCAGCAAGTGGGATGCGGCTGGTGGAGGAATTCAGCATGAGCCAAAGGCAACAACGCGGTTTTCCGGCAGGCGAAGCGCTTCCCCGTCCGTTCAACAGCCAATACAACGAAGGAGGGCCGAGCATCACAGCCTCCAACAGCGAGCTGTTCTTCACCATTTGTCAGCCCAACGACACAGGCTATCTGAATTGCGACATCTGGTACAGCCGCAGGTTCGGATCGGATTGGAGCAGCCTTCGCCCACTTCCGGCTCCGATCAATTCAGCCGATAGCTGGGAATCTCAGCCCTCCGTTTCGGCCAATGGGGACATGCTCTTTTTTGCCAGCAATCGAAAAAGGGGCTACGGAGGCACCGACCTCTATGTATGCCATCGATTGGAAAACGGCGACTGGTCGGCTCCGGAGAATCTGGGACGAGCCATCAACACGGAAGGAAATGAGAAAACACCTTTTCTGCACTCGGACAGCCGCACCCTTTACTTCAGTTCCGATGGGCACCCCGGCATGGGCGGCTTCGACATCTTCTACAGTAGGCAAAATGAAGGCATCTGGCAAGCGCCAAAGAACATAGGCTACCCGATCAACAACGAATCGAACAATGTGGGCCTTTTTGTGGACCTGAGTGGAAAGAAGGCCTACTTCTCAACCAAGCGAAAGGGGGGGCGCAAAGACTACGACATCTTCTCCTTTGACATGCCCGCAGCCGCGCGCCCAGAACAGGTGGCTTTGATACGGGGCACTGTAGCGAATGAGGCAGGAGCGCCACAGGTCGATGCCCGACTCGAACTGACCAACCTGAAAACAAAGGAGGTGCAGCGCATAGGTATCGACGAACTGGACGGGAGCTATACGGCAGCGGTACGCCTCTCAACCGTGGATGAACATCTTTTGACCATCAAACAGGAAGGCTCTGCCTTTCAGTCACGCTTCCTTTCGAAGGAGACCATTTCTCCCGATGAGGAATCCACCGTTCAGGTCGATATGGAAGTGCTTCCTCTGGAAAAGAACCGGGAATACCGCCTTCGGGACATCTACTTTGGCAGCAACAGCTCAGAGCTGAATCACTCTTCCCTTGCCGTCCTCCAGGTATTCCGGGATTTCCTCGTGGAACATCCGAATGTGCATGTGGAGATCCAGGGACACACTGATGAAGTGGGCAGCGCTTCTGCCAATCTCGATCTGTCTTCCCGAAGAGCCACCAAGGTCTACGAGCATCTTATAGACGAAGGGGTCGATCCCGGGCAGATGCGGCACCGAGGCTATGGGGAGAGCCGACCTGCAGCAGACAACAACACAGAGGAAGGGAAAGCCTTGAACCGCAGGACCGTCTTTGTGATCACCTCTCAGTGATCGACAAAAGATCAGGCTGCAGATCGTTTTCTGAGGATGCGTCTCATTGCCCTTTCATAAAAGGCCTCGGCCGCTGACAGATCTGGGAATTCATACCGCTTGTTTCGAGGAAAAAACTGGAGGAACTGGAAGCTGCAGATCACGGCATAATGCTGCTCCTGCAGCTGCAGCAACATGACCGACCGATTCTTATACTCTGAGCGCCTCAGCATGCGCACACCCTTTGCTCTGCGATTCATTTAGACATAAAAAAACCGCTTCAAAGAAGCGGTTTTCATCTAAATTCAGCGTAAAGCCTACATTCTCTTTTCTTTAATTCGAGCAGCTTTTCCGGTCAGGCCTCTCTGATAGAAGATGCGTGCCCTGCGGACGCTTCCCTTTCTGTTCAGCTCGATCTTCTCGATGGAAGGATTGTTCACTGGAAAGATTCGTTCCACACCCACACCTCCTGACATCTTCCGAATGGTGAAGGTCTCCGTTGCTGCCGAGCCCCTGCGCTGCAGCACAACGCCTTTGAAGAACTGTGTGCGCACCTTGGCTCCTTCACGGATCTGATAATAAACGGTCACTGTATCCCCAGCACTGAAGTCAGGCATGTCCTTTCGCTCCACATACTGGTCTTCCACGTATTTGATCAACTCGTCCATCTTTCTTGCTCGTTGCACCTTGTTTCCGACTTTCGCAAGAACTATTGCCGAAGCCCAAGGCTTATTTAAGGTGGGCAAAGATACATAAACAAGCTGCACACAATAAGTCCTGAATGAGGAAGAAAGAAGAATCCGCTGGACCCACTCCAGGGCAGCCACTCAAAACGGCGGAAATCACCGACTGGTACGTCTTATACTGCAAATCGAGAGCAGAAAAAAAATGTGCAGAGAAACTGATGGCCATGGGGTTCGAAGTATTCTGCCCGGTCAGAAAGACCAGACGCAGGTGGAGTGACCGATGGAAATGGGTCGAAGAACCTTTGTTCAATTCGTACATCTTTTTGCGCATTGAAGACCACCGCAGAGAAGAAGTCTTTGTGGTGCCAGGCCTGGTACGCTACCTCTTTTGGCTTGGCAAACCTGCGCGTGTTCGGGACAGCGAAATACAAGTGCTGCGCACTTGGCTCGGTGAATATGTCCACGAGGCGATCAGCATGTGCTTTGTTGCAGAAGAGCGTGTTCGGATCCGGTCCGGGGTACTCATGGATGCTGAGGCCAAAGTGGTGATGCAAAAAGGAAACAAATTGAAGCTCTTTCTGGAAGGCCTAAGGGCAGAAGTTACAGTCGATCTTCAGCAGAATCAGGTGGAGAAAATAGACGCATCGAAGCCTCACTGATCGAGTAAATCCGGGCGCCGTAGCCGCGTACGTTCAACCGCCTGCTGGTCCCTCCAGGCCTCAATAGCCTTGGGATCGCCACTTCTGAGAACTTCAGGAACACCCATTCCCTCCCACTCCGCCGGCCGCGTGTACACTGGTGGGGCGAGCAGTCCGTCCTGAAAGGAATCGGTGAGCGCAGAAGACTCGTCGTTGAGGACACCTGGGACCAAACGGATCAGCGCATCAGAAAGAACAGCCGCTGCCAATTCTCCACCAGAAAGCACATAATCACCAATGGAAATTTCCCGCGTGATGAATCGGTCGCGGATGCGCTGGTCCACCCCTTTGTAGTGCCCGCAAAGGATCATGATGTTCTTCTTGAGACTCAACTCGTTTGCCTGGCTTTGATCGAAGCGCTGACCGTCTGGACTGGTGTAGATCACTTCATCGTAGTTCCGCTGCGATCTGAGCTCATCGATGCATGCTGCCACGGGTTCCGGCCGCAGCACCATCCCAGCTCCTCCTCCGAAGGCGTAGTCATCCAACTGGCGGGAATCTCCCAAGCCATAGCTGCGCA
>RFXV01000051.1 GCA_009921445.1 Flavobacteriia bacterium | reverse complement strand
CCTTCTCTTGCTGCGTATTCTGCCCGAGACCAAGGGAAGATCGCTGGAGGAACTGGAGGAGATGTTCGTCAAACAAAAGAATTGATCATGAGATCGCATAGTTGGATCGGACTGGGCCTCCTGGGCCTGCTGAATTCGTGTCAATCTGCAAACGAAACTGCTGTTGAACAAGACCCAGCTGGGGCCATTCAGGTGCAATGGATTCCATCAGATGCCTTTGCATTTTCAGATTCTGCCATGGCCCTTTCCGAGGACGGTTCTGTTCGTCTGGACAGCGGACAATGGGTGGAGCTGAGGCTGAAATTCCCGACTTCCGGCCGCTACGCGAGCGAAGTTGTGGCAAGTGCGTCAGCTGAAGGATCGGAGCTGTGGATCGAGGATTATGTGGACAACCCCGATGGGCGCACCTACAACATCACCGGCGCATTGAGGATCCCTAAAGGAGACTCACTCGATACGGCTTCTGTGGATGGCAGTCCGCTAAGGGCGGATACGCTGCATCCCATGCGCATTCATTCGCGAAAGAATGGAATTCAGCTCCACATGGCCACATTCACTCTGCTCAGGGAACACAGGGCCTCCAAGCGCATCATGACCCAATCCATGGAAGGAAGCCATTGGGGATTGGTATGGAGTGATGAATTTGAAACGAAGCAGATCGACACCTCCAAGTGGACCTATGACCTTGGCAACTGGGGCTGGGGGAATAACGAACTGCAGTACTATACCGAAGGGCTTAAGGAGAATGCCCGCACGGAGAACGGCTCCCTTATTATCGAGGCGAAAAAGAACGAAAACGATGAGGCCTGGACTTCAGCCCGCCTGACCACCCGCGGGAAAGTGGCCTTTCTCTATGGAAAGATCGAACTCAGGGCCAAGGTGCCTCGTCAGCGTGGAAACTGGGCAGCGGGTTGGACCTTGGGCAATGCCTATGTGGATGAATTGAGCTGGCCGTATTGTGGTGAGATCGACATTTTGGAAAGCGTCGGATTCGAATTGAACGACAGCACCGGAGACGGCATTGCACATGCGACCGTGCATACCCCCGCCTACTATTTCAAGATCGGCAACCAGATCTCCAGTGTTCGTCCTGTTGCGGATATGGCTGGCACCTGGCATACTTATGCTGTGGAGTGGACGCCCACCGAGGTCCGCGGATATGTGGACGACGAGCTCTATTACCTCTATGACAAGAATGCGAACCGCCGGGAATGGCCATTCGACGAGCCTCAAAACCTCATTATGAACCTCGCCATGGGCGGGGGCTGGGGAGGTGCTCTTGGGATGGATCCCGAGATGAGTGCGCAGATCTTTGAACTCGACTATGTCCGGGTCTACGAAAAGATAGACCCCTAACTCGCTAAGCCATTTTATGTATTTAAGTCAAACGCCTCTCAAGCAGGAGGAAAATCGTGCAGTGGGCCGTTTCGTTGATCGATACGGCAACAGATTCCTGCGCATCGAACATGCGGACCAGATGCCGCCCTTTTTCATGTCTCTGGTGAGCCATTCGGATCATTGGATGTTCATTTCCAGCAGTGGCGGGCTATCCGCTGGCAGAGGAAATGAAGACAATGCCCTCTTCCCATATTACACTGACGACAAGATCACTCGAATCGTTCCCTGGACGGGGCCGATCACCGCTCTTCGGGTTTCGAAAGGAGGGACAACCTATCTCTGGCATCCTTTCTCCAGCAAGTACGAAGGCATCTACCCCATCGATCGGCACCTGAGCAAGAGCGTTTGGGGAAATGAGCTTTTGTTCGAGGAGGTGAACAAGGAACTGCAGATCCGATTCGCCTACCGCTGGCGTTTCTCAGAGCGCTTCGGATTCGTTCGCAGTTGTGAATTGATCAACGAAGGTGCTGAGGACGTGCAGATCGACCTGCTCGATGGAGTACAGAACATTCTTCCCTACGGAGTGGATTCTGGTCTTCAAAACGAACGGAGCAATCTGGCCAATGCCTACAAGCGATCAGAGTTGCACCCAGAATCCAAATTAGGTGTCTATGCGCTGAGTGCCATTATTGTGGACCGGGCAGAACCCGCTGAGGCCCTGAAGGCTTCAGTGTGCTGGTCCATGGGGCTTCCCGATGCTCAGGTACTGGTTTCCTCCGAGCAGATACCTGCCTTTCTCCGTGGAGAGGACGTTGCCCAGGAGACAGATAAAAAAGGTGTGGCAGGGGCCTATCTCTTGAACGACTGCTTCGATCTCCCAAGCAAGGGGTGCAAAGAGTGGCACCTCTGCCTGGATGGTCAAAAGAGCCAGCCGCAGATCATGGACTTGGTGCGGCGCATCGAATCGGATGTTCAGGGGTTGAAGAAGGATGTGGACGAGGATCTGCTCAACGATGGCATCGAACTCAAAAAGATCGTGGCCAAATCAGATGGGCTGCAACAAACGGCGGACGAGCTCTGTGTGGCCAGGCATTATGCCAATGTGTTGTTCAATGTGATGCGGGGCGGGATATTCGAGGAGGACTACCGGATCGAGTCCAAGGATTGGGCCGAGTACATCCACTCGATGAACAATCTACTGTTCGAGACCAATAAAAAGCACTTTGAAGCGCTGCCGGCAGAGATGGAATATTCTGAACTTCAAAAGGCAGACTGGATATCGGCAAATCAAGACCTGACGCGCTTGTTGTTCGAGTACCTGCCGCTGACCTTCAGCAGAAGGCACGGCGATCCGAGCAGACCCTGGAACCGCTTCGATATCGAACTCAAGAATGAGGACGGAAGTCGATATCGGGCCTACGCGGGCAACTGGCGTGACATTTTTCAGAACTGGGAGGCGCTGGCTTTGTCTTTTCCCAATTTTGTGACAGGAATGATCATCAAGTTCCTGAACGCTTCCACAGTCGATGGATACAATCCGTACCGCATTTCACGTGAAGGCGTGGACTGGGAGGTCATCGAGCCCAACGACTCATGGTCCTATATCGGCTATTGGGGAGATCACCAGATCATCTATCTGCTCAAGTTGCTGGAGATCGCAAAGGCACACGGGCAGTTGGATCTCGTCAAATGGGCGAACGATGAATCACTGGTATTTGCCAACGTGCCTTACCGTATCCGTTCGTTCGATGATATCGTGGCCGATCCTCAGGACACTATCTGGTTCGACGATCAGCTGCATCAAGACATCGAGAACCGGGTGGCTCAGCTGGGCAATGATCAGCGTCTGATGAATGCGCCCAATGGGCAGATGCTCAAGAGCAGCCTGATGGAAAAACTGCTCATTTCCTGGCTGACCAAGCTTTACAATTTCATCCCCGAAGCCGGGATATGGATGAACACCCAGCGTCCGGAGTGGAACGATGCGAACAACGCCCTGGTGGGCAACGGGGTTTCCATGGTCACGCTGAACTATATGCGTCGATTCACTCAATTCCTCATGGATTGGGTCCGAGAGGAAGCGCCGGAGTCTTTCCGCCTGCACGAAGAAGTTCGCGATCTGCTGAGATCATGCAGAAACGAACTCGAAGCGCACAAAGGACAGCTCGACAATGGCTGGGACGACAAAACCCGATGCAAGCTTTCAGTGGCTTTGGGCCGCCATGGAGAATCCTATCGGGAGCGGGCCTACAAGGGCTTTGGAATGCGTCATGTGGCGTATCCGAAAGAGGAACTGCTGGCTGCATTGGAGCTCAGCATCCGTTATATGGATCAGACCATCCAATGCAACAGGAAGGACAACGGCCTGTATCACGCATACAACCTGATCCATTTGGGCCGAGGAGAATGGAAGGTCACCGAATTGTACGACATGCTCGAGGGCCAGGTGGCCGTTCTTTCTTCGGGACTTCTCGATGATGAACAAAGTCTGGAGGTACTGGATTCCTTGAAGAGAAGCGAGTTGTTCCGTTCGGACCAGTTCAGCTATTTGCTCTATCCCAACCGTGACATCCCCGGCTTTTTCGATCGCAACCACATTCCAGAAGACCGATTGGAAAAGAACCGTCTTCTGCGTCAAATGCGGGAGCGCGGGGACAAACGCCTTCTCGAGACAGATGCAACGGGTCAGGGCTATTTCAATGGAAGCATTACCAATGCACAGGATGTGCAGGCCATCATGGAGCAGGTCATTTATGAGTATCCGGAGTGCGGCGATCGACATCAGCGCGATGTCCTGGGCATTTTTGAGGACATGTTCAACCACAAGGCCTTCACCGGAAGGTCTGGGACATTCTTCGCTTACGAAGGCCTCGGCAGTATTTACTGGCACATGGTCTCCAAACTTTTGGTGGCCGTTCAGGAAACGCTGCTTCGCTTCCCAGACAGTCCGCACAAGGGCCAATTGGTGGACCACTACTACGAGATCAGGGCGGGAATCGGTGTGAATAAAACGCCTGAACTGTACGGTGCATTCCCCACAGACCCTTACAGCCACACGCCGTTCAATCGTGGGGCTCAGCAACCGGGAATGACCGGCCAGGTCAAAGAAGACATTTTGAATCGCTGGTCTGAACTCGGGGTCGGGGTCGAGAACGGGCAGATCTCTTTTTCCCCCACTTTTCTCAGCGATGAGGAGTGGCTGACCCAGGAAAGTGTATTTGAATACCTCAGTCTGCAGGGCAAATTTGAGCAATTGAAGCTCAATGCGGGAGAACTGGCATTCACTTATTGCCAGGTGCCCATCGTCTATAAAAAAGGCGAAGCAAACGGGATACGGATCGGATTGAAAGGTGGGGAGGAAGTCTCACTTTCAGGAACGCATCATTTGGGTGAAGAGTACTCGTCTGCTCTTTTTGAAAGAAATGGACAGATCGAATGGATCCGTGTGGATATCGTTTGATCCTATCAATACAAAACATCGCTTCATGAGAAAGACTGTTTTTTGCGCCACAACAGCCCTGGCCATTGGCTCCTGCCAGCAAGCAGAGCAGCCGTCGGATGCAACAAAGGACCCCATTGAGGTGCGGGTGGACAGCCTGCTTTCTCAGATGACTTTGGAGGAAAAGGTCGGTCAGCTCAATATGTACAACGGGACCTGGGATTTCACAGGACCGGTACCGGAACAGGCAGATGCACAGGAACGTGAAGATCAGATCCGTTCAGGCGGTGTATCCGCCATGCTCAATGTATTGACCCCCGAAGCGATCTGTGCGGCTCAGCGAATGGCCGTAGAGGAGAGCAGACTGGGAATTCCCATGCTGTTTGGTTACGATGTCATCCACGGCTACAAGACCATGATGCCGATCCCGTTGGGGCAGGCGTCGAGCTGGGACCCGACAGTCGCAGAACGCGCCAACCGGGTAGCTGCTGCGGAGGCCACGTCAGAAGGCTTGTCCCTTGCATTTGGTCCCATGGTGGACATCACTCCCGATGCCCGTTGGGGGCGGATCATGGAGGGCGCGGGCGAAGATCCTTTTCTCGCTGCTCGAATGGCCGAGGGATGGGTGAAGGGTTTCCAGGGCACGGATCTTTCTGAAAGGCACAGCATTGCAGCCTGTGCAAAGCATTTTGCAGGCTATGGTTTTGCTGAAGCAGGAAAGGAATACAACACTACGGACATGAGCGATCAAACATTGCTCAATGTGGTCCTTCCGCCTTTTCGTGCAGCTGTCGATGCCGGATGTGCGGCCATCATGAACGGCTTCAACGACCTCAACGGCGTTCCCGTCACGGCCAATGCCTATATCCAGCGCACACAACTCAAGGAGGCGTGGGGATTTGATGGGTTTGTCCTTTCGGATTTCAATTCGGTCCCCGAACTGGTCACTCATGGCTATTCACCCGATATGCCCGAAGCCGGAAAGGCGGCTTTTTTGGCGGGCAGCGATATGGAAATGGAATCCCGACTTTATGAGAGACACCTGCTGGATCAGGTCAAGTCTGGGGAGGTCTCTGAGGAATTGATCGACGACGCAGTTCGTCGTGTATTGCGCATCAAGTTCAGATTGGGGCTTTTTGAAAATCCCTATAAATACTGCGAAGCCGATGGAATAGAGATCATGAGCAAAGCCCATCTGCAAGAGGCTCGGGAGCTGGCGCGAGAGAGCATGGTGCTCTTGAAGAATGAATCAGCCACTCTGCCTCTTCAAAAGGAGGCATCCATTGGCGTTATCGGGAGTCTTGCCCGAAGCAAGGATGTACCCTTGGGCAACTGGCGTGCGCAAGCGGTCGAAAACAGCGCCGTATCTCTTCTGGAAGGCATCAGAGCCGCTGCCGGGTCGAAAGTGGAATTTGCCGAAGGCTATCGGATCAGTTCGGGCAGAAGGAGCTTCATTTTCGACATGGAATGGGCCGATCCTTCAGAAAAGGGATTCGAAGAAGCCATTCAGGTGGCCAGGCGTTCGGATGTGGTGGTCATGGCCCTGGGCGAGGATTGTTACCAGACCGGAGAGGGAAGGAGCCAAACGGATGTGGGCCTGAAGGGCGATCAGCTGGAATTGTTCCATGCGGTTCGGGCGGTCAACCCGAACGTGGTCGTCGTATTGATGAATGGCCGTCCATTGGCCATTCCCGATATCCAGCAACATGCTTCCGCCATATTGGAGTCTTGGCACGCCGGATCTCAGGCAGGGCACGCCATTGCAGACATTCTTTTTGGCGATCACAATCCGAGCGGAAAGTTGCCAGTCAGCTTTCCCCATCACACAGGACAGGAACCCTTGTACTACAACCACAAGAAGACGGGCCGACCGGTCACCAATGACTTCGATAAAGGACTGGTCTTTTGGGCACATTATTCGGATGCGCCAGTGGAGGCGCTCTACCCATTTGGATATGGCTTGAGCTACAGCCGATTCATCTATTCCGACCTTGAGATCAATGACAGCATCCTTCGGTCTGGAGCGGATCTGGAGGTGCGTGTTCGCTTGACGAACGACTCCAAGATAGCGGGCCAGGAAGTGGTCCAGTTGTACATACGTGATCCATACGGCAGTCTCACGCGTCCGGTCAAGGAATTAAAGGCCTTCCGGAAGATCCATCTGAAAGCAGGAGAAAGTCAGCTTGTTTCCTTTCGTCTGTCGGAAGAAGACCTGGCCTATCACTGGAGCAGAGAGCGATTCGAGGCAGAGCCAGGCCGCTTCGAGCTGTACATCGGGGGCAACTCCCATGAGGTACTTCAAACAGCATTCACTTTCAGGTAGCCCCTTCATTATCAGCAGTGCTTCGTTGAAGGCTGTCGGGTTCGTTGCTCTTGCGGCCCGATAGTTTGAGATACATTTGGATGGTATGTTGCTCAGAAGGTCCTGTATTCTCTTCTTTTTACTTTCTGGTGTTCTGCAGGCGCAGTCTCTGGATTCATTGCTTTCGGTCTGGGAAGGTGAGGACCGGTCGGATTCCCTTCGCGTCCATGCCTACAAGGAATATGTCTGGAATGGACTTTTGTTTGCCTACCCGGACAGCGCTTTTAATTGCGCAGAGAAGCTGATCGAATTTTCCGAGGAAAAGGCCTATCCCAAGGCCCGGGCTTTGGGATACAACATCCAGGGGGCATCCTATATTCTCCGTGGCGACCGTGTCAAGGCGCTTGACTATTTCGAAAGGAGCCTTTTGATCTTCGACGATCTGGAAGATGATCGAGGAAGCGCTGCTGCACTGAACAACATCGGTCTCATTTATGAGGAGCAGGGCGAATACGAAAAGGCCCTCGCCCAGTTCGAGCGCAGCCTGGCCATAGAGAAGTCCCTGAACGACCAGAAGGCTATGGCCTCAGCTCTGAACAATATCGGACTGATCCACTCCAATATGGAGAATTACGAATTGGCCCTTCAGCATCACCAACTCAGTTTGGAATTACGGGAAGAAACCGAGGATAAGCTTGGGATCGCCGCTTCGCTCAACAACATTGGAACGGTCCATCAGGCGCTCGAACAATATTCTGAAGCGATGAAGTGCTACGAGCAGAGCCTGGCCATCAAACGGGCCATTGGCGATGAACGCAGTCTGCCTGCGACCATTGACAATCTGGGCGAGCTACACATTCTGCTTGGTGAACCGGAGGCGGCTATTCGATACTGCAAAGAAGGATTGGCACTTGCAGAAAGATTAGAGGTGCTCACCTACCAAAGGTCGAATTGCAAATGTCTTTACGATGCCTACAAGGACTTGGGAAAAAGCGGATTGGCGCTCAGGTATCTGGAACGGACACAGATTCTCGGCGACAGCCTTCATTCAGAGGAGACGAGCAGAAAGCTGCAGCAGTTGGAATTCAAGCTGGAGGAGATCGAACAAAAGAAGCTTGCAGAAGAACAGGAGCGACTGCTGAAAGCAGAGACGGCCCGACGGAATTCCATGCAGTACTCGGGTATCCTGATCGCGATCATTGCCTTTTTTGGTCTGTTGCTGATGTCAGGTAGACTCAAGTTGCCCCGAAAGGTGGTTGAAGCGGGCATCTTTTTCACCCTGCTCATCGTCTTTGAGTTCCTTTTGGTTCTGACCGATCCGAGTGTGGCGGCATTTGCTCAGGGGCAGCCGGCATATCATCTTCTTATAAATGCGGCATTGGCCCTGTTGATCCTGCCTTTGCATGCGCTCTTCGCCCGGCTTCTTCGGAAGCGTTTGCGGCGGCAGGACGTTTCTTCCTAATGAGAGATATCCTCCCCAGGGCTGAAAACATCAGAACGCCGAATTGTGCTGCTTCGATGAACGGATCGACCTAAATCTGCAGGAGGCTTTTATTTATCAAATGGTTACGGATAAGATCTTAGACAGTTTTTCGCAATTGGACAGTCTATTGTTAGGCGCATGAAATTGACTGAATGCGAAAAAAGCAGCCCATAATTTTGAACCCATCAGAAATCAGGATCACACGTGGAAGCACTGACACTCACAACCCCAGCTCTTCTGTTTTCGGCCATTTCGCTGATCATGCTGGCCTATACCAATCGCTTTTTGGCTTATGCCGCAGTGGTAAGGAATCTGCACGATAAGTATTTGGATAAGCAGGATGATCTATTGATCGAGCAGATCAAGAATCTGAAAAAGAGGCTGGGTTTGACTCGGGCCATGCAGATACTCGGGATAACGAGCCTGTTGCTCTGTGTATTCACCATGTTCCTGGTCTATGTTCATTATGTGGTTCTGGCCACATGGGTCTTTGGAATTGCCTTGCTGCTCTTGATCCTTTCACTGAGCCTTCTGATCTGGGAGATTCAGATCTCGACATATGCCCTGAGTTTACACTTAAGGGATATTGAGGACCAATTGGAGAGATGAACCGTTTGTTTCTGGGCATTACTGGCGGCAGGGGTACAGTCTTCCTGAAGCTGGGAGGCTCGCATTAAGCATCATGAACGGCCGCAGATCCTCCTTGCCGCTGTGATAATTAAGAGTCAAGCGAATGCCAAAAGGGTCAGCGAATCAGAAACCTGACTCTTCGCGCCTTGCCCTGTTGTTGCTGAATCCATGCCGTGTAGGAGCCCGGTTTCCAACCAAGTGTGTTCAGGGTCCATTCCTTGCCGTGGGTGAAGATGTCTTTGGCCACTTCTTTTCCCAGTGCATCAAAGACTCTGATAGCGCAAGCTTCCATTGGTTCGGAACTACGTACGGTCAAAATATGATCGTTCCACCAGCATTGTAAGGAGCCCTTATTCAGTTCACCTTGCGAAACGAAGCCCACAGCATTGGTGTCGCCGGCGGTCAAGCTCAGATATTCTCTTCCTAAGGCATGATCGTGCAGTACAAGTTCATCCTTGTTATTCAAGCTCATACGAATCCATCCATAATAAGGAATCCCGCCCTTCTTTATCTCGACACCCGCCATGAGCTCGTTGCCATTGAAGTGCCCTTGGTTCCGATACGAGTATTGATTGAACGCATAATCGTAATAGAGATTCGCAGAAGGAGTGAACTCAGGTGCAGCAAAGGGTCCTATGGCCTCACCCGCATTAAAAGCTTTGGCATTGCCATCACTGAAGCGAGCCACCCGTGCTCCGCTGTGGAGTCCGATCAAGGTCCACTCGAATGTTTCTTTCTTGTAAACATGCGTCATGACAATGTATGTGGATGTAGAGCCGCCATTCGAAGTAGACGTCCAGGTAGTATATCCGAAAGAAGTCGTGTAGGTCGATCTCAGTTCGTACCCTGAGATCTTGATGTCGGCCAGGCCATCTTGATCGATGTCCAAAGAGGCTTCTGAACCAAATGTGGACCATGTATTGAGCACCAGATCAGGGTCGATATCGACATATGTCTGGGCTTGTATGGATCCCGATGCCGCAATTCCAGCAGCCGTACTTAAATAGGATTTTAATTTGATCTTGGAGTCTGCCATTGAAAAGGTATTCGGACAATGGATCAGTTTTTAATGACCCGCTCTGAGTATGTCCCGCTGGAGTTTTTCACATGTACTATATACACTCCAGCCGCGTATACAGAAAGTTCGATAAGGGCTTCCTTTTTCAATGAAGGGTCCTTCCAGAGCACATTCCCTTGCAGATCGCAGAGCATCCATTCGCTGGCAGTAGGGGAATACAGGCGAAGAAGGTCGTTGGTCGGATTGGGATAGATGCGGATGCCCGAATGCCCATCTGCAGCAGCAGAAGTGCCATTCCCAGATGAAGTCTTGGACGTTGAAGCCGTATATCCCTTGACCACCTTGCAGCTGTAGCCAGAGTTTTGAGGTGTTCCGTTCGATAGGAAACGAGCGAAGACAGCAAATTCATAGTTGCCTGAGGGATTGCCGCTGCCGCTCCAATTTGAAGTGTAGATCGTGTCGCTGATCAGGGGCGTCTTGCTCCACAGTTGGGTATTGCGCAGTCTGTAGGCCAAGCGATAGCCAATGAGGCTTTGTCCGCTGCTGAAAACAGAGGGCGTCCACTGTGCCTGGATGACCCCAGCAGCTGTATTCACTTGCAAATTGCTCGGAGCGATTCCATTACCTAATGAAGGAACCGTGAAAGTATCTGTGACGGCACATCCAGCGGCATCTGTCACAGTCACCCAGAGGGATTGGGTCTGCTGTGCATAGGTGCGTTTGGTCGTTGTCCCATTGCTCCAGAGGTAGCTCTTGTTCCCCAGCCCACCGGATATGCCTGCACGGAGCAGTGCAGAGTCCTCCGGGCAAAAGGGTGCTTTCTGTTGTACTATGGCCACCGTCATTCCCTTACAGGGACTTTGTACAATTTGACCACAGCCCTCTTCCCAGACACCATTGATCAGGCTGCTCATCCGCACCTCCAAAAGGGAATTGAACCAAGGGGTTATGTTGAATCGCTGACTTCCCGATCGAATGGCGCCCTGACTCAAGTTCTTTGTTCGCCATGTGTTCGATCCATCCAGTTTGTATTCGAGTTTATGAGCGAACTGATCGGATGCATCGAAATATGCGATGAGCAGACCTTTATTAGCGTCATGTATAGCTACCGAATCGATTCCGGTTCCGCGTAAGACAGTCAGGCTAAGTGTATCAGAACATTGGGTGTTGCCACTCGTGAGCGTACAGAAGAATTTCGAGGTTTGCTGGGGGCTGACCCAGATCGTTCTGGCGGTATCCCCAGTGGACCAAAGCAAGCTGCCGTTCGCAGATCCTTTATGGGCAGTCAATCGAATGGAATCGCCAATACACACAACGGAAGTATCTGCAGATATCCCCAAGCAAGAAGCCTCGATACGCACCTCATCGATGGAGATATCACCACGGAAGCTGGTGCCCTTGAAGGCTTGGAAGATGAAGCGGTAGGTATTGCCACTGAGGCTTTGCAGGCTGGTGGTGCGCAAAAGGAAGCTGTCGGATC
>RFXV01000006.1 GCA_009921445.1 Flavobacteriia bacterium | reverse complement strand
GTCGTGGTTTCCGGTGAACAGATGGATGTCCACCCCTTGGTCGGCCAGCTCGGCCAGCTTGCCCAAACTTCGGGTGAATCCGCGCGGAACGGCTCGTTTGTATTCGTACCAAAAATCAAACAGGTCGCCCACCACGTAGAGTGCATCGGCATCTTCCTTTATCTGGTCGAGCCAGTCAACGAACTTTTTTTCGCGCACCCGGCTGGATGCCCTGTCCGGAGCCCCGAGGTGCAGATCGGAAATGAAGTAGACAGCGCCCACGGACCAAATGTATTAAATGCCTTGGCCCACAAAAAACCCCGCATGAAGCGGGGTTGAAACAGGTTCAAAAAGGATCAGGAATGCGCGTTGTACAAACGCTCGACCTCGGCCCAGTTCACCACGTTCCAAAAAGCGTCGATGTATTCGGGACGCCTGTTCTGGTAATTGAGGTAATAGGCGTGCTCCCAAACATCGAGTCCCAGTATCGGGGTCCCGGAACACCCGGCATCTGGCATGAGCGGATTGTCTTGATTGGCTGTGCTGCAGATCTCCAGTTTTCCGCCTGCATGCACACAAAGCCAGGCCCATCCCGAACCAAAACGAGTGGCCGCCGCCTGAGCAAAGCCGTTCTTAAAATCCTCCCAAGAGCCAAAATTCTGTTTGATGGCCTTATCAATGACCGACCCGACAATCACCCCGCCACCGCCGTTTCCAGGCGAGGCCATTACCGACCAAAAAAGGTTGTGGTTGTAGAATCCGCCACCGTTGTTTCGGATGGCAGGTTTGTCGCAGTGGTGAGCGAGGAGATCTTCTATGCTTAACCCGGCCATGCTCGTGCCTTGGACGGCATCGTTCAATTTAGAAGTATAGGCCGCATGGTGTTTTCCATGGTGGATCTGCATGGTGCGCTCATCGATATGTGGTTCCAGTGCATCGTGTGCATATGGAAGAGCAGGAAGCTTAAAAGTATCAGACATGAGTTTCGATTTTGATTCAAACTTAATGGTCAAACGGCAGAATGCATCTGTCGGTTCGAGTTCCCTACAATAAAAAAGCCCCACCAGAAAACAGCGGGGCCCTGATATCAAAGAATGGAGGCCTTAGCGCACGATGAAACGGCTCTGTGCCATTTCGCCGTTGTCGCGGGCCACGGTCAGCAAATAGACACCAGCGTCCAGAAGGCTGCCGTCGATCTCCAGTTGTCCGAAGCACTTGCCAAAGTCCAAGACACGACGTCCGCTGAGGTCATATACAGCCACATTGAACTTCTCCTGCACACCGAGATCGACCATTGAAATGCCGTTCACGGGGTTTGGATAAACATCGAAGCTCCTGGCATTCAGGCCGTCTTCCACGCCCATACCAGCCGTGGTGCAGGTATTGAACACATAAGCCAGCAGAAGCGGCTGGTCGTCTGGGCGAGTGGTCACCCGGTTGAATCCGCCCAGTCCGTTCGGCACATAGCAGGAAGTATCTCCACCTGGGAAGCTCTCTTCCACCTCTGTCACGGATACATTCGGATCGGGGTCGCCATTGACGAACTTCCAGTAGAAGGTGCCAGGACACATGTTGTAAGTGGTCTCATAGAACCCGGGGTTGTTGGGGTCTGGAGTGAGCTGGATGGCGCCGTCCTGCCAGGCAGGTGCCGTGAAGTCTCCAATGACAAATACACCGGAAGCATCGGGAGCTTCGTTGGTCATGTCCACGCGGAAGGTGACATCGGACGGTGCGGGTACATTGCTGCAAGCCACTGTATCGTTGAAACATGTGTAGGGAACAGTGGCGTCAGCGACGGCATCGTAAACACGGTTGCCAATACCCTCCCAGTTCGCCGATCCATTGAAGTAGCGGCGGAACTTGTACTGTACCTCACCAGAGTCGATGGCCAGGGTGATGCTGTACACTCCATCTCCATCGGGATCAGTGAGCATATCGCCTCCGCTCCAGCTGTTCATCATACCGGCAACGTCCACAGAATCCACATCGCAGGTCGTGCTCATGTCCACCTCAAAGACCACATTGAAGGTCGGGATAGGACCTGCAGGACAGGGCGAGCAGGTGGCGAAGCAAACGTCCGGAGTGGTGATGTCGGTGGCCGCTACGGTGAGTCCGCGGTTTCCGTTCACTGCACATCCGGAAGGAACGCCTTCGTCGCTGCCCCATGCATTTCCGTTGATGAATTTGTACTCATACGATCCGGCCGGAAGCTGAACGGTCAGCTCGTATACGCCGTCCATGTCTGGGTCGAGCAGCTCTGCCGTCGAAGGGTCCCAGTCGCCCGGCAATCCTGCTGCAGCTTGCCAGTTACCTGCGCAGTGTACGCCATCGGCGCTCACGGTCTGCTGATTCATGTCCACCTGAAAGGTGACATTCACCTGCGCCACAGCGGCCAAAGAAAATGCCAGCAGAGTGGCCAAAGTGTAGAGTTTTTTCATTTGTTTGTGCGGTTAAGTTTACTAAGTGTACAATTCACAATGTGCCAAATGTATGAAAAGGAATACACTCGTTCAGTCCATGCGTAGAGAAAATAAATTCACGATCGCTCTCACCGCTGCAGTTTTCATATTGCTGCCGCTCTTTTCAACAGCTCAGCGCATCGAGCGGATCGATCCGCCCAATTGGTGGCGGGGTATGGCCACGGACACCGTTGAATTGCTGGTCTATGGCCAAGAGCTAGACCGGGTGAAGAATGTTCGCGCAGAGTGCGATGGCTTGGAGGTGCTCCATTGGCAGACAGCCGCCAACCCGAATTATGGCTATCTGACCCTTTGGGTGAAAGAAGGCGAAGCGTGCCGTGCAGAACTGCGTTTTGGCAAGGGAAGAAAGGCGCGGTTCATTTGGCCTGTTGAAGAGCGCCCTGCGTTCAAACCTGCTGCACATGATGAATCCGATGTTCTCTATCTGATCACCCCCGACCGTTTTGCCAACGGGAACACGGCCAACGACATCCAGACCGACATGAACGAAACCGCTCTCGATCGCTCTGAGCCCTATGGGCGGCATGGCGGCGACATTCAGGGCATCATCGACCGTTTGGATTATCTCAACGACCTCGGGATCACCTCGATCTGGAGCTGCCCTCTGCTGGAGAACGACATGGAGAAGCAGAGCTATCACGGCTACGCCATCACCGACCACTACGCGATCGATCCGCGCTTCGGAGACAACGACCTCTATGGGCAGCTCTCGGACGGACTGCACCAGCGGGGAATGAAACTCGTCATGGACGCTGTGTACAACCACTGTGGGGATCAGCATCCGCTGCATTTGGATCCGCCAGAGAAAGACTGGGTCAACGGCAACGGAACTTATGTGCAGACCAACTACCGCGCGGCTGCATTCATCGACCCCAATGCGTCCCGCTCTGATCTGCGCACCTTTCAGGACGGATGGTTCGTGCCCGTGATGCCGGACCTGAATCAGCGCAACGCACACGTGGCCAAATACCTTCTTCAGAACACCTTGTGGTGGATCGCCACTGCCTCCATAGACGCCATACGCGTGGACACCTACGCCTATCCCGATCAGAAGTTCATGAACGAACTGCTCCGCGCAGTCCACAGAGAGTATCCTGGTTTTCTCTTTTTTGGAGAGATCTGGGTGACAGGCGCACAGATCCAAGGCGGATGGGCGCGCAACCAATCCATGCTCGGTGAAAAGAGCAGCGTGCTGCCTCAGGTTTTGGATTTTCAATTCTGTTTTGGCCTTCAGGAAATGGTCAAAGAGAAGCCGGGCTGGGCAGAAGGTGTGGGCCGTTTTTACCTGACCCTGGCTGGAGACTGGATGTACGAGCAGCCCCGGGGGATGATCACTTTTGCCGACAACCACGACATGGGCCGCATTTTTGGAGAAGTCAATGAAGACCTCGCCCGCTTTAAGGCAGCCATGGGTGTTCTTCTGACCAGCCGTGGAATTCCATGTATCTACTACGGCACTGAAGTGCTCATGAAAGAAACGGCAAACCACGGGGTCATCCGGGAAGATTTCAGCGGTGGATGGCCAGGCGACCCAACGGATAAATTCACTGCAGAGGGACGAAGCGCCCAAGAAAATCAGGCTTTCGACCTGATCCGCACCCTTTCGCGTTTCCGAAGAGAACACCCCAAACTCTTCCGCGGCGAGTTCGTGCATTTCATTCCTCAGGAAGGGCTGTATATCTATTTCCGAAGAGGCGGAGAACAGACGATGATGTGCGTCTTCAACAGTTCGGAAGAAGTTCAGAAGATCGATTGGAACCGACTATCGGAATTCACCGCTCAGGGGATGGGTTTCAAGAGCATTCTGAATGACCGCCTGCTCACAGCGGGAGAAGAGGCGGCGATCGAACCCCTGGACTTCAACGTTTTCTACTTTTCAGAGGAGTGAATCCTGAAGGTGGACACGCAGTTTTTTCTCCAAAGAACGGCGGATACCGGAACTCAGTGACTCCAAGAACTCTGCGCCCGAAACGGCCTGCAATTCGCTGTTGAATTCAGGAAGCTCCGAGGCCACGCGCATCATTTGGCCCATCGCCAAAGACCGCGTTCCGGAGGATGTACGCACATCCGTCCAGATGTTCAGGCAGCAGTCATAGAGCATCCCAAGTTCATCCTTGTCTAGATCAAGACCGGCGATGATGCGCAGCAATTCACGCTGATGACCAGGTGCCTTTTGCTCCATGACAGCCAGAAGCTCAGGGCGCTTGGGGTGAATGTGTTCTCGGAGGTCTGGGATGAAACGGGCAATGAGCCAGGCACAGCGCCACGACCATGATTTGTCTTCCAGAGCGACCTTCCACACTTCGTCCAGCCGCAGGGGCGCGTCCATGAGAAAGCGTCGGTATTCTTCGGCAGGGATCTCGCTCCAGCAACGATCTCCCTTGAATTCTTCCAGAGCCTTGGGTTCCACTGTTTCGAAAGTAGCCGAAACGGACCTTTTGCACCGACAGGAACAAAGGGGTCTGTCTATATTGCGCAAATGGAATTGGATCTGACAGGAAAAAGAGCACTTGTTTGTGGAAGCACTCAAGGCATTGGATGGGCGACGGCCCTCGAGCTGGCCGAGCTGGGCGCGGAGGTCATTCTCATGGCACGGGACGCCTCCAAATTGAAGAACAGGGCCAGCGAGCTCTCTGCGGCCCGCGGTCAAAAACACGGATATGTGGTGGCAGACTTCCATCATCCTGAAGCGGTGGCTGAAGCGGCCGATGCCCTGGTTTCTGAGAAGCCCGTACAGATACTGATCAACAACACCGGCGGCCCTCCTCCAGGTCCGGCACACCTGGCGGATGTGGCTGATTTTCGCTCGGCCTTCGAATTGCATCTGGTCAACAATCAGAGGCTTCTTCAAAGTTGTTTGCCGGGCATGAAAGAAGCGGGCTATGGCCGCGTAGTGAACGTCATCTCCACCTCCGTGCGCATTCCCTTGAAAGGATTGGGTGTGTCCAACACCATCCGGGGTGCAGTGGCGAGTTGGGCCAAGACCGTTTCCAACGAAGTGGCGGGTTTTGGGATCACCGTGAACAATGTACTTCCCGGGGCTACCGAGACCGAACGGCTCCATCAGATCATCGCCAATAAGGCCCAAAAAACAGCGTCGGGAACGGATGAGGTGGCCGTCGCCATGCGCAGGGAGATTCCGGCTGGACGATTCGGCCGACCCGAAGAACTGGCAGCGGTCATTGCCTTTCTTTGCTCGCCAGCCGCAGGCTACGTCAATGGGGTCAGCATTCCGGTGGACGGTGGCCGAACCGGCACCATCTGATCAGAGCCAATTCAGGGAGACGAGCATGCCGAAAAGGCCGCAGAGCAATCCGCTCAAAAGCTCACTCTTGCTGTGTGCAAGCAGGATGAGGCGGGCACTTCCCAGTAAGCCGGCCGCCAGAACAGCCGCCACCCAGTAGGAATAAAGGTCCACGAAATAAGCTGAGGAAATGTGGGCGATCAGGCCGATCATCCCTCCGATCCCAGCCATGTGCGCGCTCGCCTTTTGATAAGGCAGAAGAAGGGTCAGAAGACCGATGGAAAGGGCAGCGCCCATCAAAAAAGCACTGCACTCTGCCGGCAGCGGAAACCGCCGAACATAGATCGCTGTGAACAGATAAAAAACAAAGGCGATGACAAAGGGAATGCGGCGGTCCTTGGCCGTATTCATGTGCAGGCTGTCGATAAGACCCACCGACTTCAGACTTAGGCTGATCAGCGCGGGAAGGATATAAGTTCCGAGGAAAACAAAAGCCAGCGCATAGACCATCAGATCGGTCATCACCGGCCAGGGGTGCAGTTCGACCAGAATACAAATGCCGAGCAACGGCATGGCCGCTGGATGCAACACATAAGAGATAAGTAAAGCGAAGCGCTTCACCTTCAGAGTTCTTTTCGGAGTCGGGCGGTAGGCATGCCCAATTGCTCGCGGTATTTGGCGATGGTCCTTCGCGCGATCGGGTAGCCTTTTTCTTTGAGTGCAGCGGCCAGTTTTTCGTCGGTCAGGGGCTTGGACTTGGACTCCCCCTCGATCAATTCCTTGAGATACTTTTTGATCTCACGCGTACTCACCTCTTCTCCCTGATCGTTGGTCATGGATTCGGAGAAGAGTTCTTTCAAAAGGAAGGTTCCATACGGAGTCTGCGCATATTTATTGCTGGCCACACGCGACACGGTGCTGATGTCGAGATCTGTCATTTCAGCGATGTCCTTGAGGATCATCGGTTGAAGATCGCTTTCATCACCGGTCAGGAAATAGGCATTCTGACGCTCCACCAGGGCATCGATGACCAACAAAAGGGTGCGCTGTCTTTGCCGAACAGCTTCCACGAACCACTTGGCCGAATCGATCTTCTGCTTGACAAAGAGCACCGCTTCTTTATCGCTCTTACTGGGTGTCTTTTGCTCTTTGTAGTGTTCGAGCATGTTCTTGTATTCCCTGCTGATGTTCAGTTCAGGGGCGTTGCGCGCGTTCAGCAGATACTCTACATTCCCATCCTTCAGCTGGATGTAGAAGTCGGGGGTGATGGCCTGGGTGATGGCTTTACTTCCGCCAGAGAAACTGCTCCCGGGCTTGGGATTGAGTTTGATGATCTCATCTAGAGCAGACCGGAGTGTTTCTTCTTCGATCTCCAGCTTCTCCATGATCTTGCTGTAATGCTTCTTTGTGAATGCGTCGAAATGATCTTCCAGGATGGCTTGAGCGATGGAGGTAAAGGCTTGTTGGCTTCGCCGATTTAACTGAAGAGCGAGGCATTCTCTTAGGTCGCGTGCGCCAACCCCCGCAGGTTCCAGTCCCTGCACCACATCAAGAACTTCTTCGAGTTCTTCTTCGCTGGTCATCACATTTTGATTGAAGGCCAGGTCATCCACAATGTGGATCAGTTCCCGCCGGATGTAGCCATCGTCATCGATGTTGCCGATCAGGTACTCTCCGAGCCCGCGCTGGCGATCGGTCAGGCGGCGCATGCCCAACTGACCGAGCAGATGGTCCATGAAGGTTTCACCCCCGCTCAGCGGGATCTGTTTCTCTTCGTCGTCGGGACTGTGGTTATTGGCCTTCAGACGGTAGTCGGGAATGTCATCGTCCGACAGGTATTCATCCACATTGATGTCTTCCGCAGGGATCTCCTCGTTGTCGTTCAGTTCATCTGAGGTGTCGTACGGATCTTCGACCTCTTGTTCCCCAGCCTCTTCGAGCGCTGGGTTGATCTCCAGTTCTTCTTGTATCCGCTCTTCCAATGCGATCGTCGGCAGCTGGATCAGCTTCATCAGCTGGATCTGCTGAGGGCTGAGCTTTTGACTGAGTTTTTGGCTGAGCTTCTGTTTGAGCATGGATCAGAATTCTGCGCTGCCCGGTGTTCTGGGGAAGGGGATCACATCCCGTATGTTGGTCATTCCCGTGACAAACTGGACCAGCCGCTCGAAACCAAGCCCGAACCCACTGTGTTTGCAGCTGCCGTATTTACGGGTTTCCAGATACCACCACATCGATTCTTCCGGAATGTCGAACTGCTTCATCTTTTCTTGCAGGATGTCGAGTCGCTCTTCCCGCTGGCTTCCGCCTACGATCTCTCCAATTCCGGGAAAGAGTACGTCCATGGCCCGAACGGTTTTGCCATCGTCGTTCTGACGCATATAGAAGGCCTTGATATCGGCAGGGTAGTCATAGAGCACCACGGGAGAGCCAAAGTGCTTTTCCACCAAAAAGCGCTCGTGTTCCGACTGAAGATCGGCGCCCCACTCTTCGATGAGGTATTTGAACTTCTTTTTCTTGTTGGGCTTTGAATTCCTGAGAATGTCGATCGCTTCGGTATAGCTCACGCGTTTGAAGGGATTCTCCAGAACGAAGCGCAATTTTTCTCTCAGTCCCATGGGCGAACGCTCGTTCTGCGGCTTGCTCTTTTCTTCATCGGCCAGTCGCTTTTCAAGGAAGATCAGGTCTTCCTCTCCATGCTTCATGACGTAGCCGATCACGTAGCGCATCAGGTCTTCGGCCAGCGTCATATTGCCCTCCAGCTCCATGAAGGCCACTTCGGGTTCGATCATCCAAAACTCAGCCAGGTGGCGCGAGGTGTTCGAGTTTTCGGCACGAAATGTTGGCCCGAAGGTGTACACTTTGGAGAGCCCCATGGCAAACAGCTCAGCTTCGAGCTGACCCGAAACCGTCAGATGGGTTTCCTTTCCGAAGAAGTCCCCGCTGTGATCCACATCGCTATGTTCGTCCCTGACAGGATCGGCCGTGGTGACCCGAAACATCTCTCCCGCACCTTCTGCATCCGAAGCGGTGATGATCGGGCTGGCCACATGGAAGAAGCCGTTCTCATGGAAGAATGCATGTACGGCATACTGAAGGAGGTGTCGAATGCGAAAGACCGCTCCAAAGGTGTTGGTGCGCGGCCTAAGGTGAGCGATGTCCCGCAGGAATTCCAATGAATGTTTCTTGGGCTGCAAGGGATATGCGGCGGCATCGGCATCCCCAAGGATCTCGAGCGTTTCCACGTGCACCTCCACCTCTTGACCTTTTGCCGGCGAATCCACCAACTTCCCGCTCACCTGAACGCAGCTTCCTGTAGTGATGCGTTTTCGTTGCGTTTCGTCGTGTGCTTCCGGTTCGATGACCGCCTGAATACTGGCCAAGCAGCTCCCGTCATTGAGTTGGATGAAACGGTCGTTGCGGAAACTTCGCACCCAACCGCTGATGGAAATGTCGGTTCCAGCTGAAACTTTTTTCAGGGCCTGAGCGACTGAAACGGCTTGATTCATTGGCTTTTTTCTGTTTAACAAATAAAGGTACAATTGTTGTTAGGCGCTGTTGCATCAAGTGTTAAGGTTTCGAGTAGGTGACGGAAATGCCTTTTCAAGAATTTTAAGCGGAAACTATTTGGGGCACGAAAGTTTCCCACGTACTTTTGCCGCCGTTTTTCAAATGGATACCCAGAAACACGCCCTGATCAGCAGCTGCCTAAGGCTCTTCCAACGCCACGGCTTGAAAGCGGTGACCATGGACCAGATCGCTCATGAACTGGGGGTTTCCAAAAAGACGGTCTACCGGCATGTGCCCAACAAGAAAGAGCTGGTTCAGGCCTGCTGCGCGCTTTCTGTGCAGGAGACCAAGGAAAAACTGGTTGAACTCATAGCGGTATCGGACAATGCCATTGATGAACTGCTGCGCATTGACCGCATGATGCGGGAAAAGCTCGAAGCGCAACGAAAGAATATGGAAGGGCAGTTGAACGCCCAGTTTCCAGAGGCGCACCAAAAACTATCCGAGGAGCGAACAGAAATGGTATTGGCCTTCCAGCGCAGCAATCTGCAACGCGGAGTGGATGAAGGACTGTACAGGCCGGAGATCGACAGGGATGTGGTGGCCAAAGTCTATCTGAGCAGGATACAGGGCATCCTCGATCAGTCGGGGGGACGGCCGTTGATCCCGGGGCTGAGCAAACTCTTGGGGGAAGCCATGGTCTATCACCTGCACGGAATAGCAACGAAAAAAGGGATCGTGTACCTCAAAAAAAGAATGAACGAATGAGCAGAAGAATCCGGATCAAAGGACTTGGTCTCTTGCTGTTGGGCATCTGCCCATCGCTTTGGGCACAGCAGGCGATGAGCTTGGAAGACGCCCAGCGCTACGCATTCAAGAACAGCTACCTGATCAGCAACAGCAGACACGAGATCGAGAAGGCCGAAAAACGACTTTGGGAGATCACGGCCATTGGGTTGCCTCAGGCATCGGCCTCCCTGAATTATCAGTACAGTCCGGACCTTCCGGAACAGCCCGTTCCCGCAGAATTCTTTGGCGGAGAGCCAGGGACTTTCCAAACGGTCGCCTTTGGCGTTTCCAATTCGTCCGTAGCCACCTTCCAGATCAATCAGCTTGTTTTTGACGGAACCTATTTGCTGGCCAGGCAAGGGAGCATTCTCTTGAAGAAGATCCGCAACGACGAACTCACCAAGAGCACTGTTGACGTTCGGGACGAAGTGGCCAGAGCCTATTACAATGTGCAGTTGTCGGCCGAAGCGGAGAAGATCCTTCAAAGCAACCTGGCCAACCTGTCGAAGAATCTGCAGGAAGTCCGCGCATTGTACGAAGAAGGCTTTCTGGAGGAACAGGACGCCCAGCAACTGGAGTATCTGGTCAACGGAATCTCGCTGGAGCTGGAGAACGCTCGCCGCATGGGTAAAGTGGCCATGGATTTTTTCCGGTTCACCATTGGCATGCCGATGGATTCGGCGGTGCAGCTGAGTCAGGGGCTGGAGGAGCTCTACTTGCAGAATGCGAGTGGACAACTGGTTTCGGAGCAGGCCTTCCGTCTGGAGGAACACATCGAATACCAGCTGGTCGAAAATCAGGAGACGGGAGCGGCCCTTCAGGTCAAAAGGAGGATGTGGGACTTTGCGCCCAAGGTGAACGGATTTCTCACCCACCAGCAGAGCAACTTCGACAACGACGCCTTCAATATGTTCAACTACAACTCCTATTGGATCCCGTCGACCGTTATGGGACTCAGCGTGAGCATGCCGGTGTTCACCTCCTTTGCCAACAAAATGCGCCTTGACCAGGCGCGCATCGACCTGATCGAGGTTCAGGAGGCCAAAGACCAGATCGGGCAGGCGCTGACCCTGGAATACGAACAGGCCAAGAGCGCCTATTCCTATGCGTCCGACAGACTGTCCAATGAGCAGCGGAACAGGGAGATCACCAAAAGCATCCGCGACAAAACACTGATCAAATACAAGGAGGGCATCTCATCAAGTCTGGAGGTGACGCAGACGCAGAATCAGTACCTGAATTCCGAGACCAACTACCTCTCGGCCATGCTCGAATTATTGAACGCTAAATCCAGACTGGACAAAGTACTGGGCAACTACAACAAACAATGAAGATGAACAACAGCCAATGGCTCCTTCCGATCGCCGTATCGCTCTTGGTTTCCTGTGGACCGGAGCCGCTTTCGCCCAGCAGTGAACTGGGTGCCCTGAGAACAGAGCGGGATTCCCTGATCCGCGCCAAGGACGGCATCAATGCCCGCCTGATGGAAGTGGACGAACGCATTGCCGATCTCGACACCGCGAAACGACTCACCCTGGTGAGTTCCATCCCCGTTTCCTCTGGCCCATTTGCGCACTATTTCTCCATTTTGGCTGAGGTGCATGCCCAGCACAACGTTTTGATCCATCCGGAAACCCAGGGAGTGATCGAACGCATTTCGGTTCAGGAAGGCGACAAGGTCCAGGAGGGCCAAATGCTTTTCACCCTCGATTCAGACATCATCAGCAATTCATTGGAAGAGGTCAAGGGCCAGCTGGAACTCGCACAGGTACTCTACCAAAAGCGGAAGAAGCTTTGGGATCAGAACATCGGTTCAGAGATCGAATTCCTCCAGGCGAAGAATTCCTATGAAAGCCTCGATGCCCGGGCCCGTTCGCTTCAGGCGCAATTCGAGCTGAGCCAGGTGCGTGCACCCTTTTCGGGATATGTGGATGAGGTGGCCGCGAAAGAAGGAGAAATGGCCGCCCCGGGAATGCCCGTTCTTCGGCTCATCGCATTGGACGATGTGTATTTGAAAGGCGATGTTTCTGAACGCTATCTGAGGCAGGTGCAGAAGGGGACTCCTGTTGAGGTGTATTTCGAAAGTCTCGACCGCCGAAGCAATTCCCAGATCGATGAGGTGAGCCGCTTCATCAAGGCAGAGAACCGGACCTTCTCGGTGCGCATGGACCTTGAAAACAAGGACGGAATGCTCAAGCCCAACCTATTGGCGGAAGTGCGCATTCGGGACTACGCGGCCGAAAAGGCCATCACGCTGCCCAGCCGGGTCATCTTGCAAAGCCCAGACGGAAGGGACTTTGTGTACCTCTTCGAGGCAATGGCCAATGGACGTGGGAAAGTCCGGAGGCAGTTCATCGAAACAGGTGTGAGTTACGAGGGCAGAACAGAAGTGCTGAGCGGATTGGAAAGCGGTCTTCAGGTCATTGACAAAGGCGCACGCAGCGTTAAGGAGGGTCAGCGAGTGGAGCAGAGTGTCTGATCCTAACGAGCCAAAAGAAATGGAAGAGATCAATCAGAACAAGAGCGACAAGGAATTCAGATTGTCGTCCTGGGCGGTGAACAACCGCACCACGGTCTTCGTGATCCTGGCACTTATTTTCCTCGCCGGGATCTCGGCCTACCGAAGCATGCCTGCAGAGGCATTTCCTGAGGTGGTGACCCCCGAGATCTATGTGGGAACGCCCTATCCGGGGAACAGTCCGCTGGACATTGAGAAACTGATCACCCGACCGCTGGAGAAGGAGATCAACGCGATCTCGGGCATTGACGAGATCAACTCCACGAGTGTGCAGGGGTACAGTACGATACAGGTGAAATTCAACTTCGATGTGACGCCGGATGAGGCGCTCAGAAAGGTGAAGGACAAGGTGGATGTGGCCAAGAGCGACCCGGATTTTCCCTCGGATCTGCCCGCCGACCCCAATGTGTTTGAAATGAACTTCGCCGAGTTGGTCCCGATTCTCAACATCAACCTTTCGGGCGATTTCACTCCCGATCAGCTCAAGGAATACGCAGAATATCTGGAAGACCGCATCGAAGGACTTCCGGAGATCTCGGAGGTGAATATCCGCGGAGTGGACGACAAGGAAGTGCGCGTGCAACTCGATATGCAGAAACTCGCTGCCCTCGAACTCAGTTTCAACGACGTGGCCGGTGCACTGCAGCAGGAAAATGTTTCCGTTTCGGGAGGCGACCTTTTGGTGGACGGCTATCGCAGGAATGTGCGCATCAACGGGGAATACAGCTCCATGGAGGAGATCGAGAACACCATTGTCAAAAACGAGAAGGCCGATGTGGTCTATCTGAAGGACATTGCAACGGTCGAGTTCTCGGAGGTCGAAAAGGAGAGCTACGCGCGAGAATACCAGCAGCCTGTGGTGATGCTCGACGTGAAAAAGAGAGCGGGTGAAAACCTGATCATCGCCAGCGATAAGATCGAGCAGATCCTGGCCGATGCACAGGCCACGGTATTCCCGTCCAATCTGGAGATATCGGTCACCAACGACCAGAGCGATCAGACGCGCAATCAGATCGCCGAGCTGGAGAACAGCATCATTTTCGGCGTCCTTCTGGTCGTGCTCGTACTGATGTTCTTCCTCGGGCTTCGCAATGCGCTCTTTGTGGGAATAGCCATACCCACCAGTATGCTGCTCAGCTTCATGATCCTGAATGCCATGGGCATCACACTGAACACCATGGTGCTCTTCTCCCTCGTGCTTGCACTGGGCATGTTGGTCGACAACGGCATTGTGACCGTGGAGAACATGCACCGCCTGATGTCGGAAGGGCTGAGCCCCATTCGTGCGGCCAAAAGAGGAGCGGGCGAAGTGGCCCTGGCCATCATTGCATCTACGGCAACCACCGTGGCGGCCTTCATTCCCCTGGCCTTCTGGCCTGGTCTGATGGGCGAATTCATGAAGTACCTGCCGATGACCCTCATCATCGTTTTGAGTTCATCGCTCTTCGTGGCCCTGGTGATCAACCCGGTGATCGCCTCGGTGTATATGAAGGTGGTGGAAGACGAACCCAAAGTGGGCAAACTCCACCGCAATGCGGCCTTGTTCATCGGCCTGGGCATCCTGTTCATTTTCCTGACGCGTCAAGCTGCACCATCCATGGTCTGGGTGGGCAGTCTTTCCACCGTGGTCGGCCTGGCCATTCTGCTCAATCACTATGTGCTCCGACGCTCTGTGGAATGGTTCCAAACAGTACTTATTCCCGCTGTGGAGAGCCGCTATCTCCTCCTTTTGCGCATGGCGCTGCAAGGCCGAAAGCCATACCTCTTCTTCGGTGGTGCTGTACTTATGCTCATGCTGAGCTTCATGCTTGTGGGCGCCTTCCCACCCAAGACACTGTTCTTCCCAGAGAACCAGCCGAACCTGGCCAATGTCTACATCGAAATGCCCATCGGTACCGATATCGAGGGTACAGATCGGATCACCAGAGAAATTGAAGAAGTGGTCCTGCAGACGCTGGACAAATACGCCGACCCCGAAGCACCGACGGGCACGAACAACTTCATGGTCAAGTCGGTCATCGCTCAAGTGGGCGAAGGCACCAGCGACCCCAACCAGGGCCCGAGCATGGCACAGACGCCCCACAAGGCCAAGATCGCCGTGAGTTTTGTCGAATTCAAATTCAGGGAGGGCGTGGAAAGCCAGCAGGTGCTCAATGAAATAAGGGAGAGCATCCGAGGTTATCCGGGCGTACAGATCTCGGTGGACAAGGACAGCCAGGGGCCGCCCTCGGGCGCTCCGATCAGCATTGAGGTGACCGGCGACAACTACTTCGCTCTGCTTCAAGAGGCAGAACGCGTTCGCTCCTTCATCAACGAAGCGGGCATCGGTGGCATCGAAGAGCTCAAGCTCGACGTCGAACAAGGCAAGCCCGAACTGCCCATCGACATCGATCGGGCCAAGGCCAGAAGGCTGGGCGTATCCACCTATCAGGTGGGTGATGCCCTGCGCACGGCACTCTTCGGACGAGAGGTGAGCACCTATAAGGAAGGCGAGGACGACTATCCGATCAACATTCGTCTGAACGACAAGCAGCGCTACAACAGCGAAGACTTGCTCAACCAGCGCATTACCTTCCGCGATCAGGCAACTGGCCGCATCAAGCAGGTGCCCATTTCTGCCATTGCCACCTCAAGGAAAGCCAGCACCTTCAGTTCGGTCAAGCGGACCGATCTGGACCGCGTCATCACCATCAGCTCCAACGTACTGGACGGATACAATCCTACCGAAACGGTGGAAGCCATCAAAAAGCGGATGGCCGATTACGATCTGCCCAATGAATTCCGCATCGATTACACCGGACAGCAGGAAGAGCAGGCGGAGCAAATGGCCTTCCTGAGCAAGGCGCTCATGATCGCAGTCTTCCTCATCTTCCTGATCATGGTGACTCAGTTCAACTCATCGTCTACGCCCTTTGTCATCATGACTTCGGTGGTGCTGAGTTTGATGGGGGTCTTCCTCGGCCTTGTGATCTTCCGCATGGAATTCGTGGTCATCATGACCATGATCGGCATCATCTCTTTGGCGGGCATCGTGGTGAACAACGCCATCGTTCTGATCGATTACACCAATCTGCTCTTCGAACGCAGGAAAAAGGAACTTGGAATGGGTGAGGGAGAATACCTGAGCGTGCCAGAAGTTTCCGACTGCATTGCCGAAGCAGGTAAGACCAGGCTTCGCCCGGTGCTTCTCACCGCCATCACGACCATTCTGGGTTTGGTTCCCCTGGCGATTGGTCTGAACATTGACTTTGGATCCTTGTTGAGCACAGGAAATCCACAGATCTATGTAGGAGGCGACAATGTGATCTTTTGGGGCCCAATGAGCTGGACCATCATCTTCGGACTCTCGGTGGCCACCTTCCTCACCCTTGTCGTCACCCCCGTTATGTATCTGCTGGTCAACAGACTGAAGATCCGATTGGGAAGACCAATAGTCAAAGTGTCTTAACGGTTAATCGTCATAACCCCCAAGAGAGCCCCGCACCAGCGGGGCTTTTTTATTGCAGTGTCTTGAGGAAGCGCAAACTCTCGCGGTTGAACCGCATGGGCTGCTGCACATTGACCACATGGCCACATTTTGGAAACACCACGAGCTGGGCCGAGGCATGTGCAAAGACCGTGTCCCGAACGGCGGCCAAGAACAAATGGTCTTCTTCGCCCATGAGATATAGCGTGGGAATGCCCAGGTCTTTGTTCCGAAAAAGCTTCAGTACGCCTTTGAGGTTGGCCGTGAGCTTGTACCAGCGCAGAAATTCTTTCTGCTGCACTTTCTTGGCTTCGCGGACGAAAAGGATCCGGCTTTCCTTGTGGTTCTTGCGCGGCAGGATGATCCAGGCAAAGAACTTATAAAGCAGCATATAGGGAACGATGTTCTTCGAGACATTTCCCAGCCACATGAGAAAACGGGAACGTACGTTGAGCTTGAGGATGGCGCCGCCCAGGATCATGCTGCGCACCCGTTCAGGACGCTGTTCCGCGATCTGACGGATCAGAATACATCCGAGCGATATGCCCACAAAATGCGCTTTCTCTACGCCCGTTTCGTCCAGCACCTGAATAACATCTTCGGCCAGCAGATCAAAACTGTAGCGCTTCAGTTCCTGTGGGTTCCACGGGATCTTGGACAGTCCGTGCCCACGGAGGTCGATGAGCAAGACATTGAAATCTTCCTTGAAAGCGCGGATCTGTTTGTACCAGATCGTGGAAGATCCGCCTGCGCCATGAAGGAAAACCACCCACTCAGAATCCGGCGCGTGCTCGTGTATGCGGTAGTGCAGCATGAATTATCTAAAATAGATAAGTCCTCCAAATGTTTTAAGCGCCTTGTTCGTGCATTTTTGGCAAGTACTTTGCGGGGGCTGTTTGTCGCTTTCAGGCGGTGTGTATGCGAACGATTTTCGGTTGGTTGGGGATATTGTTATTCTGGGCGGCAGAGGCTCAGGAATTGCGTGTGCGCGCCAGCGATTCGGGCAAGCCGCTGGAGGGCGTTCTCTTTCTGATGGAACAACCCTTTCAGGCCGTTTCTACAGATGCCGACGGCTGGGCCGACCTGTCCGCATTCCCCGAAGAGGGACAGATACAGATCCGTCTTTTGGGCTATGCCAGCCAGTGGACAAGTGTTGCCGAACTGCGCCGGACGGAAGGCGCCCTCTTTCTGACGCCTAACGGAAGCCAGCTGTCTCAGGTCACTGTTTCCGCGAGCCGATGGGTGCAGGCCAGGAACGAATCACCATTCAAGGTGCGGGGCATTCCCCAGAAAAAAGTGGCGCTGGAGGCACCTCAGAATACGGCGGATCTGCTCGGTCAGTCGGGTGAGGTGTTCATCCAAAAGAGTCAACAGGGCGGAGGCAGCCCCATGATCCGTGGGTTTGCCGCCAACCGGCTGCTCTTGTCGGTGGACGGGGTGCGCATGAACACGGCCATTTTTCGAAGCGGCAATCTGCAGAACGTACTCTCCATCGATCCTTTTTCCCTGGAATCCACTGAGGTGCTTTTTGGCCCTGGCTCGGTGATGTACGGAAGCGATGCCATTGGCGGCGTCCTGAATTTCTATACGCTCAAGCCAAGTTTTTCCCATACCGACTCACTATTGGCCAAGGTCCGGGTGGAAAGCCGTTTCTCCACGGCCAATCAGGCGCTTTCCAACCATCTCGATCTACGCCTGGGCAACAAACACTGGGCCCTCGTGCTGGGCGCCACGCAGAACAGATACGGCGACCTGAGAATGGGCAGCAGGGGCCCGGAAGACTACCTGCGAACGTACTATGTCGGGCGCATCGGTGGACGGGACAGTGTGCTGAGCTCTGCAGATCCATTGTTGCAAAGCCCTAGTGCGTTCGTTCAAGAACACTTTTTATTCAAGGCTTCGTACAACGACCGCAAGAAGCTGCAGATCACCTATTCGCTCAAGTACAGCCAGACCACGGCCTACGACCGCTACGACAGGCTCATTCAGCAAACCAACGGGCAGCCCGATCAGGCTGAATGGCGCTACGCTCCACAGCTGTGGTCCTCGCATTTGCTGCACCTGCGCTATACGAAGAAGAACCAACTCTTTGATGCCGCCGACCTCCGTTTGGCTTACCAACTCTTTGAAGAAGGGCGCATCAGCAGGCGTTTTGGAGAGGATGTGAGGCTCATCCGCCTGGAATCGGTCGAGGCCTTTTCTGTCAACGCGGACCTGATCCGCTCACTGGGAGGATGGGGGCAGCTCTTCTACGGGGCAGAATGGGTCAGAAATGACGTTTCATCTGCGGGAAGATCCGAGAACATCAACAGCGGAGTGCAGACGCCTGCGGCGAGCAGATACCCGACCTCCCAGTGGTACTCGGCGGCTGTGTTCGCATCCTGGCAGAAGACCTGGAAGGAGCAGTGGACCTTACAGGGGGGCACTCGATGGAATGTCTTCGGTCTGCGCTCGGACTTTTCGAACAACCTGGCATTCTATCCGCTGCCTTTCGATCAGGCGCGCACCGACGACCGTTCGCTCACAGGAAATGTGGGTGTGGAGTGGCATCCGGACGAAGACTGGGACATGAGTCTGCATTTGAGCTCGGCCTTTCGAAGTCCGAATGTGGATGATATGGGCAAGATCTTCGACTCCGAACCGGGTCGGGTCGTGGTTCCCAATCCCGATCTGCAGGCTGAAAAAGCCAATATGCTCGAATGGGACTTCAGCCGGAAGATCGCCAAGGGCGTGGAGCTGGATGTGGCGCTCTACACGACCTGGATGCGTGACGCCATGCTGCGGCAGGCCTTCAGTCTGCAAGGAGCTGACTCGGTGTTATACGACGGTGTATTGAGCGAGGTACAGGCGGTGCAGAATACCGGATCGCTGCGCGTTTGGGGATTTGAGTTTCGCCTGGACGTGGCCTTTTCACAAAAGCTGCATTGGATCAGCAGCTGGAGCCAGCAACAGGGCATCGAAACCGACGGGCAGAAGCAGGAAGTACCTCTGCGGCATGCAGCCCCTGCTTTTGGACGCAGCGGCTTATACTACGAAACCGACAGATTCCGCTTGAGTCTGTACAGTTTGTTCAGTGCACAGATGAGCGCTGAAGATCTTCCGCCTTCCGAGCAGGCGAAGCCACACCTCTATGCCTTGGACGCCAATGGAGCTCCCTACAGCCCTGCCTGGTACACTTTGAACATCAAGGCGGAACTGCGACTTTTGGAACAGCTGCACCTTCGGCTCGGACTGGAGAATTTCACAGATCAGCGCTATCGGCCCTACAGTTCCGGACTGGCCGGAGCAGGGGTCAACGGGGTGTTTGGGTTGAGTTGGAAGCTGTAAAAAAGTCCGACCGAAAAGCCCTCCGAATCCCATAAATTAGAAGGTTCAAGTCCGATCCTATGTCTCAAGAGAAGCGCCTATTTCTGCTGGATGCCTATGCCCTGATCTTTCGTGCGTATTTCGCATTCATTCGGAATCCGAGGGTCACTTCCAAGGGCACGGACACCTCTGCTGTCTTTGGGTTTGCCCTGGCTTTGCTCGATCTTCTGGAAAAGGAAAACCCCACCCACGTGGCGGTGGTGTTCGATACTTCGGCACCGACCAAGCGGCACGAGGAGTATCCGGAGTACAAGGCCAACCGCGACGAGACCCCAGAGGCCATCAAAATAGCCACGCCCCTGATCAAAAAGATGCTGGAAGGCTTTGGCATCCCAACCTTGGGAGTGGACGGCTATGAAGCCGACGATGTGATCGGAACACTGGCCAAAAAAGCAGAGGCCGAGGGCTACACCACCTATATGATGACCCCAGACAAGGATTTCGGTCAGTTGGTGACCGACAAGATCTTCATGTACAAACCGGCAAAGGGCGGTGCACCGGCGGAGGTCATGGGTGTTGCAGAGGTCTGCGCGAAATTCGGCGTGGAACGAACAGAGCAGGTGATCGACTTTCTGGGCATGATGGGCGATTCGGTGGACAATATCCCAGGCCTGCCGGGTGTAGGACAAAAGACTGCACAAAAGCTGCTTGCGGAGTACGGCAGTATGGAGAACTTACTGGACCGTGCAGAAGAGGTCAAAGGCAAGCTGGGAGAAAAGATCCGAGCCAATAAGGAACTCGGTATTCTGTCCAAAAGGCTGGCGACCATCATGGTGGATGCCCCAGTGGAGTTGGATGAGGCAGCGCTCAAACGCTCAGAACCCGATCAGGCAGCATTGAAGGAGCTCTTTGAGGAACTCGAATTCAGAACCCTTCTTCGGCGGATCGTCCCGGATGCGAACACTCAAACTCCAGCCAAAGAGGCGCCAAAGGGCGGCGCTGTGCAGGGGGATCTGTTTGCCATGGGGGAACCGATCACCGAGGGAACCGATCAAAGCACTGGGTATCGCACCCTGGCCAACTACGACCACCTCTATCAATTGGTGCGCACCGATGAAGAGGTGTCTGTGCTGTGCGGAAAAATGATGGAACAGCCCTCCGTCTGCTGGGACACCGAGACCGACAGCTTGGATGAACACAAGGCAGAATTGGTGGGCATTGCTTTTTCCTGGAAAGCGGGAACAGCCTATTACATCGCCTTTCCGGAGGAACGGGCCCTGCAGCAGTCGCGGATGGAATTGCTCCGCCCCTTCTTTGAGGATGCGGCCATCGAAAAGGTCGGTCAGAATCTGAAGTATGACATCGGGGTGCTGCACAAATACGGTGTGGAGGTGCGCGGGCCGCTCTTTGACACCATGTTGGCGCACTATCTCATCAATCCGGACATGCGCCACAACTTCGATCTTCTGTGCGAGACCTACCTCGGCCACAAAGCCCGTTCGATCGAAGAGCTGATCGGCAAGAAGGGAAAGATGCAGAAGAGCATGCGCAGCGTTCCGGTCGAGGAGGTGGTGGAGTATGCCGGAGAAGATGCGGATCTGACCTGGCAGCTCATGGAGAAATTCCGTCCGATGGTCGCAGAGAACAAGGTGGACAGCGTCCTGGCCGACATCGAACTGCCTCTGGTCCCCGTTCTTTCTGAAATGGAGCGCAATGGGATCCGCCTGGACACCGATGCACTTCAGAAGATGTCCGTCTCCATGGCGGAGGAACTGCAGGGGATCGAAAAGCGCACCATGGAGCTGGCGGGCACTGAATTCAATCTGGCCTCACCGCGGCAGCTGGGGGTTGTTCTCTTCGATGAGTTGAAGATCTCGGACAAGGCCAAGAAGACCAAAAGTGGCCAATACGCCACCTCTGAAGACATCCTGCTAAGCCTGAAGGACAAGCATCCGATCGTTTCAGAGATCTTGGAATACCGACAGATCACCAAACTCAAGGGCACCTATGTGGATGCACTTCCCGAGCTGATCGACCCGGATACGGGCCGGATCCACACATCCTTCAACCAGGCGGTGGCGGCGACCGGGCGACTGAGTTCCAATCAACCCAATCTGCAGAACATCCCGATACGGCATGCGCGCGGCCGAGAGATCCGGAAAGCTTTCATCCCGGCAGACGATGAGCATGTGCTGCTCAGTGCGGATTACTCGCAGATCGAATTGCGGCTGATCGCAGAGTTGAGCCAGGATCAGGCGATGACCGAGGCATTCCTTGGCGGGGCGGATATCCATTCGGCAACCGCCGCGCGCTTGTTCGGCATCGATCAGGATCAGGTAGACCGAACACAGCGCACCCACGCGAAAACAGTGAATTTTGGCATCATTTACGGCGTGTCCGCCTTTGGACTCAGCCAACAGACCGACCTCAGCCGATCGGAAGCAGCAGAGCTGATCCGCCTGTATTTCGAGACCTATCCTGGCATCAAGGCCTATATGGACGGACAGGTACGCCTGGCTCGGGAGCAAGGCTTCGTGGAAACCCTCTACGGTCGGCGTCGCTATTTGAAAGACATCAACTCGAGGAATGGAACGGTTCGCGGACATGCGGAACGGAATTCGGTCAACGCACCCATTCAGGGCACCGCAGCCGATGTCATCAAAAAGGCCATGATCCGCATTCAGGCCGAACTCAAGAAACGCGAACTCAAGACACGCATGCTGCTTCAGGTACACGACGAACTGGTATTCGATTGCCCAAAGAACGAACGGGAGGAAGTTCAGCTGCTGGTCAAAGAGCTTATGGAATCGGCGGTGGAAACACGCATTCCCTTATTGGCCGAGACCGGATTCGGAGCCAACTGGCTGGAGGCCCACTAAGGGTTTATCGCTGCAATTGGAAGGAAGCCGAGTGGTGGATCTCTTCCGAAACGATCTGCAGCTGGTACAAACCGTTGCTCAGCGCGAGCGGCAGCCGGATCGCCCATTTCCCCTCCGATTGGATCGCTTCCAACACGATGGTCCGTCCAGACATATCCGTCAGGCGGACAGCGGGTGTGCGGCTGATGGGCTCGCTTGATTCGAAATAGAGTGTGCCAGAGGTCGGGTTCGGGTAGAGCTTCAGTGAGGAGCCGAACAGCTGCTGTGAAGTGCTCATGCTGGCGTCCATATTGATTTGATCGATGTACAGGTTGTTGCCGCCTCCGGAATTCATCTCCCACTTGATCTGTATGGGCTCATTGCCTCCGGCATAGCTGCTGAGGTTCACGCTATACTCCTTCCAATCGGCATCCGAGGAAGGTGTGAATGGAGCGGTCTTCAAGCCGGCCGTGATCAGGCTGGAGGTGTTGATAATGCGCGTGAGCACCCAGGTCTGACCGCAGTCCTTGGAAACGTAAAGCCGCAGGGCATCGTTGTCGGTACTCTCTTTTGTGGCAAAGGCATAGCGAAACCGCAGGTTGAGCGCTGTGGTGAAGCGCACGTCGAGCGATGGGGAATAGAGCTCGTCGATCTGCCCTTTGGTGGCAGAAAAATTGTCGAGCTTCAGGCAGGAACTGCTCTGATAGCCCACGGTCTTATCGATCTCAAAGTCGAGGTAATCTCCTGCGCCAAAGGCCGACCAGTCCGCACCGAGCAGAGCGAGGTTCTCAAAATCTTCGGACAAACTGTTCGCGTCTGCTGTCTGAGCAGATTGGACCTTGATGTAGTGCTGAACGACCAGATCCGAGTTTCCATTGGGGTTGCTGAGCGTCAGCGAGACCGAATAGCTGCCGGGCTGATTGTACACCACACTTGGGTTGGCCACCGTGCTGCTTGCCGGGCTTCCGCCGGGAAAGCTCCAGGAATAAGAAGACACATTTCCACCCTCCACACGGGACTGGAATTGAACACTGCTTCCGGCACAAACCGTTTTTCTGTCTGCCACAAAGAATGCGGAAGGAACACAATCGTAGTTGTTCGGAGAGATCCCTGTGGCATTGAGGTTGGCACCGCTGGAAACATCACCGCGCCAAGTGGACAGGCCGAGCACTCGCTTCATTTCGGTCTTCTGGCCCTGAGTAAAGGTGTTCGGGCAATCTGCATAGTCCATGTGGTTCTCGATCATGTCTGGCAGATCGGGGGTTTCATTGCTGCAGCTGTTGGTGCTGGTGTTGCAGCCGTAGTTGGCGCTCAGCGCTAGAGGCGTATCGCCAATATTGTCTCCGTTGGCGTTGGAGCAGGATTGGTTCGTGGACCGGGAGAATGGATGGTGCAGGTTGAGGTAATGCCCGACTTCATGGGTCAGTGTGCGGCCGCCATTCGCATTTGGAAGGCTTCCGGCCGAGGCCGTTCCAATGGTGCCGACCTGATCGTGCCTTAGGATCACGCCATCGTAGGTGGGCGGCTGACTGCTCACACAGGTGCTGCAGTTGGCAAAATCTGCTGGACGATAGGCATAGCCCAGAACGGTGCCTGAGGGAGAGTTTGGGGTTTCCACTTCACGAACCACCCAGATGTTCAGGTATTTGTTGTTGTCCCACGAGGGGCTGCCGAGACCATTGCTGTTCCCCTTGACCGAGTTGCTGCTGTTCCCTGGATTTGCGCTCAGGGAGGATTGCTTCCTGATGATCCCGCTGTGACAGTTTCCATTCGGGTCTTTGTTGGCCAGACGGAACTCGATCTCCGCATCTGCGGCCACAGCCTGAAACATCGCCCGGGTTTGGGAGGCATCGGCATTCAACCTTCTGTAATCCTCGTTCAGCACACGAAGGCCATCGAGGATCTGCTCACGACTGATATTGTCTTCCTCATCCGTCCAAAGGACATGGAACACAACCGGGATGTAGTGGAGAACGGCTTCCGTCTTTTGCTGCACGATGCGGTTGTCCACGACCATATCCTGCACCCGAGAAGCGGGCTCCTGTGTCTGAGGCAGAGAAGAAGAAAGTTCGAGCTGAACTTCATCGGAACCACAATGAGGCCGCTGTTGGGCACTCAGGGAGCACAGAGCAAAGAGAAAGAGCAGGCTGAACAGGTATTTGGTGCGCATCTAAGGGATGTTTCAGAGTTTCGCAGACTAAGGTAAATGACGCCGCGGGAATTCAAGTGCAACAAGTTGTTGGAAAGACGGTGAACGGCTGGCATTTTGCCCTTGGAATTTTCTGCCTCACCCCGTATCTGCATTTGATGAGAAAGTGTACTTTTGCAGCCCGTTTGTCTTATGGCAATCAAAAACATTTTAACGATCATATCGTGAATACACTGAGTTATAAAACCCTTTCGGCCAATGCAGCAACTGTGGATAAGCAGTGGCTGGTGGTCGATGCTGAAGGACAGCAGTTGGGCAGACTGGCCTCCAAAGTGGCCAAACTGCTCCGCGGAAAACACAAGGTCAATTTCACGCCACACGTGGATTGCGGAGACAATGTTGTCGTGATCAACGCGGCCAAAGTGCAGCTGAGCGGAAATAAGTGGACCGATAAGCAGTACATCCGCCACACGGGATACCCCGGCGGACAGCGCAGCACCACACCTACCGAATTGTTGGAGAAGAATCCGAACCGCATCCTGGAGATGAGCGTTCGTGGCATGCTCCCCAAGAACCGCCTGGGTCGTCAGCTGCTGAAGAACCTCTACGTCTACGAGGCAGAAACACATCAGCAGGAGGCGCAACAGCCCAAAGCATTCAACCTGAACGAATTCAAGTGATCTTATGGAAATGATCCACAAAATAGGTCGCAGAAAGACCGCCGTTGCACGCGTATACATGGAAGCAGCCAGCAAGGCCAAGCCAGCCGGCGTGACCATCAACGGAAAAGAGTACAAGTCCTATTTCAACACAGCCGCTCTTCACTACAAGATCGAGCAGCCATTGAAGCTCACCGAAAGCCTCGATAAGTTCCACCTGCGCATCAACGTGGATGGCGGAGGGATCACCGGTCAGGCGGAAGCTGTCCGCATGGCCATCTCCCGCGCGCTTTGCCAGGAGAACGAAGAGAACCGCACAGCACTCAAGCCGGATGGCTTGCTCACCAGGGACCCACGGATGGTGGAACGCAAGAAGTTCGGCCAGAAGAAAGCCCGCAAGAAATTCCAGTTCAGTAAGCGTTAAACCGTGTTTAGCATCTAAACATCCAGGACTCGGATCGTCCGGCTACCGGGATGTTGCCTAAACAGAAAGTAAACACCACCTATGTCCTCAATTGACGTAAAGAACCTGCTCGACGCAGGCGTACACTTCGGTCACCTGACCCGGAAGTGGAACCCCAACATGGCTCCGTACATCTTTATGGAGCGCAACGGCATTCACATCATTGACCTCCACAAGACGGCGGCCAAGATGGAGCAGGCGCAGGAAGGTCTGAGAAGAATCGCCTCCCAGGGCAAGAAGATCCTCTTTGTCGCCACTAAGAAACAGGCCAAGGAAATCGTGGCTGACTATGCAGGCAAAATGAACATGCCTTACATCGTCGAGCGTTGGCCCGGCGGTATGCTGACCAACTTTGTTACCATTCGCAAGGCCGTGAAGAAGATGGCCAGTATCGACAAAATGAAGGCGGATGGAACCTTCACAACGCTTTCCAAGAGAGAGCGTCTGCAGGTGGATCGCCAAAGAAGTAAGCTCGAAAAGCAACTCGGTTCCATCTCAGATATGAGCCGACTGCCCGCCGCTCTCTTCGTGGTGGACATCAAAAGAGAACACATTGCGGTAGCGGAAGCCCAAAAACTGGGAATACCCGTTTTCGCCATTGTCGACACGAACTCAGATCCACTTCAGGTGGAGTTTCCTATCCCAGGAAATGACGATGCATCCAAGTCCATTGCCACCCTCATGGAGCACGTGAGTCAAGCGATCACCGGTGGACTGGATGAGCGCAAGAAAGAGAAGGAGAAGGCCGGAAAGGAAAAGCTCGAGAAGGCGAAAAAGACAGCAGCCGAGGCCGCTGAATAAGTCCTGACCGACCGATCGACCCGATTTCTGCCGGAGTGAGCATCTGTTCATGCTCCGGCTTTTTTTAATGAACGAACCAAACAAACAAGATCATGGCGCAAATAACCGCAGCTGATGTGAACAAGCTCCGCAAGATGACAGGAGCAGGAATGATGGATTGCAAAAAAGCCCTGCAGGAGGCAGACGGCGATTTTGAGACAGCAATTGATGTTCTCCGCAAAAAAGGCCAGAAGGTCGCTGCCAAGAGAGCGGATCGTGAGGCCAGCGAAGGAGTGGTTCTTGCCGGAGTCAGTGCCGACGCAGGTCGCGGAAGCGTTGTAAGTGTCAACTGCGAAACCGATTTCGTAGCCAAGAACGAAAGCTTCATCGAATTGACACGGAAAGTATTGGAGGTGGCCATCAGCGAAGGACCTGCTGATAAGGCTGCATTGATGGAGTGTGCCTTTGATGGCAGCATGAGCATCGGCGAAAAGCTCACCGAGCAGACAGGCGTCATCGGCGAGAAGATCGAGATCGGCTCATTCGAGCACCTCGAAGCGGAGCATGTGGATTTCTATATCCACGCAGGAAATAAGCTGGCAACCCTTGTGGGCCTCAACAAGGACGGCGGAGAAGCCGGACGCAATGTGGCCATGCAGGCGGCAGCCATGAACCCCGTTGCTTTGAACAAGAGCGAAGTTCCCCAGGATGTGATCGATCGCGAACTGGAAGTAGGCAAGGATCTCGCTCGTCAGGAAGGCAAGCCAGAAGAAATGCTCGACAAGATCGCTCAAGGCAGATTGGGCAAGTTCTTCAAGGAGAACACCCTCGAGCAGCAGCAGTACATCCGTGACAGTAAACTCAGCGTGGAAGGCTACCTCAAGGGGGTCGACAAGGAGCTGAAGCTGACTGGATACCGCCGCGTAGGACTGGGCGTATAAATTTTGCGATTCAACGCTCGGTGGGATTTGGTCTCCTGAGCGTTGGTGTACATTGAACACTTATACTATCTTTAGCGTCCCCCCAGCTGAGGGTAACAATACAGATAGGAATGATTTTGATCGCAGACAGCGGATCCACCAAGTGTGACTGGATCCAGCTAAACCAAGACGGGACAGAGTTCAATCGGTTCAAGACGATGGGATTCAACCCGTACTTCCACAGTGCGGAGGTCATACACCAAGTGCTTTCCAAAGAGGCCAATCTGGCCAACAATGCCAATGAGGCGATCGAATCGATCTACTGGTATGGAGCGGGTTGTTCTTCGCCCAGCCTGAATCTGATCGTACACGCCGGGTTGGAAAAGACCTTTCCCAAAGCGCGGATACATGTCGAACACGACCTGATCGGCGCGGCGTACAGTACCTACACAGGAAAACCCCAGATCAGCTGCATACTCGGAACGGGGAGCAACAGCGTCTTCTTTGACGGAGAGAACGCCTATGAAGAAGTTCCGGCCTTGGCCTATGTCCTGGGCGACGAGGGCTCCGGTACATTTCTGGGCAAACGCTTGCTCGCCGAATACCTCTACAAACGTCTTCCAGAGGAGCTGTTGATGGACTTTAAAAAAGAGTTCAAATTGGGTAAGAACGACATCATCAACCGGGTCTACAACCAGCCGCATGCCAACGTGTGGCTCGCCTCGTTTTCAAAGTTCTTCGGAGAACACTCAGAACACGGCTGGGTGCGCGAGGTGATCCGGGAAGGCTTTGTCCGCTTCAGAGACGCCCACATCCTGTGTTTTGAAAAAGCAAAGGAGGTGGAGGTGAATTTTGTGGGCAGTGTGGCCTGGCACTTCAGA
>RFXV01000050.1 GCA_009921445.1 Flavobacteriia bacterium | reverse complement strand
ACGACAACAAAGGCTGGACTGTCCTTGATCACGGTCTGTTCGGTCTGCGGATCGATCACATGGGGAACGCGCATGGGGCCGGTGATCGTTCCGGAAAGATCGTGGCTCCACCGATCGTTCACTTCCCAGTTCAGGCTCCAAAATCCATAAATATCCGGCGTGCGCAAAAGTTCGGAGGTTCGGGCATCGGGAAGTGTGCCTCCGGGACGATCGTCTTGCCAGATGAGTTCTTCTTGACGGTACCGGGCCCGCTGCCAGGTCAGCCCGAGCTGGAGGATCCACTCCCGGCCAATGGCCTGTTGGAATTCGGCATTCACGCCTTCCACAAAGGCAGGTCCTCCGTTTCTTTTGGTGATCCATGCAATGCCTGAAGGCAGTTCCTGTTGTGCACTCCAAATGAATGGATTCTGAAGATCGGTGCGGAAAAATTCGACCACTACATTGCTAGGGTCTTCCGATGCATTGGATGTATAATTCAATGAGGCCGTCACCGAACGGGACCGCTCGGAACGGAGCCCTTCGCCAAGCCAGGTGAAAAGAGCTGCCCCACCTACCAATTCGAGGTGCAGATCTTCGTTAAATACCTGAGGCGCCCGATAGCCTTCGGCATAAGAGACCCTGCCCCTCCAGTTTTCAGAAAAGCGATAGAGGGCAGAAGCCCGAGGCACAAATGGATCCAAACGCTTTTTCTGACTCTGCTCAACGCCCTCCAGGGTCTGCTCATTTTCGATGCGCAGATGGTCCCAGCGTCCTCCGAAGCTGAGCGTCCAGTCATCACTTGGATCGTACTGCAGTTGGGTGTATTGTCCGAAAGTTTGGGTGCGTTGAAGTATGGCGCGCTCGTAGCCGGGCATTTTGTCGTTCACCCGGTCGAACAGATGTTCGCTCCCAGCGATGAGTTCCCAACTGGGGTGCAGTTCGATGGCCCACTGAAGTCCGGACACCCAGGTTTGCCCCATTGATGCACCGTAGGCATTCAGCGCGCGTCGATCCGCATCGGTGAGGCTGTCCCCAGGCAGACGAATTCGCCCCCCCGAACCGTAATAGCTGTCTCGGTGCACATATTGGGCAGAGGTGTAGGCAGAGATCCGTTGTTTTTGATCGGGTGTTGCCCATTCAACGCTCAGTCCGCCGCCTGTGATCCTGTGTTCGAGTTGTTCGGCCAGAGAGGCTTCGTGTGGCTTTCTGTCGAGTTGACTCCCACCCCTGCGGAACTCATTCAGATGATGAAGGTCCACTCGGATGCGCATCTGCGTATTGGGTGTCCAGAAAGCATCCAGTCCCCAAGTGTTTTGCCGCAGGCGCGCCAGTTCGCTGAATCCGTCGTCATTCAGATCGAGTGCTGCTCTCCTTCGGTTCACTCCGTAAAATGTGATCCCTCTGTTTTGGTCTTTAGAGACCGCTGAGGCATGCGCATTCAGCAAATGATCTGAGGCCGATCCATTGATGAGTTGGTGGTCCCAGTCAATGCCTGTGCTGTTCTGTACTGGTTCGCGGGTGATGACGTTGACCGTACCCGCGACGGCATTTCCACCATAGAGGACCGAGCCACCTCCCTTGACCACCTCGATGCGTTCGATCATGTTCTTCGGGATCATTTCCAGTCCATAGACACCAGCCAGTGAAGAGAAGATCGGGCGGCTGTTGATCAGTATCTGGCTGTAGGCACCGTCCAGTCCGTTGATCCTTAGCTGGGTGAAGCCACAATTCGAACAGTTGTTTTCCACCCGAAGCCCCGGGGAAAAGCGCAGGCCTTCTGAAAGACTTACCGATTGGGTGCCGTTCAGCAATTTGGAGGATATCTGCTGGACCATCACCGGGGCATCGTATCGCCGGACTTCCGAACGGGTAGCGGTCACCACCACCTGCTGGAGCTGCAAGGGGTCTTCTTCGAGTTCTAAGCTGAAAGAGCCATAATTCGTTCCCTTGAGTTCAAGTTGCTTTTGCAGAATCTTCTTTCCCGAGGCCTGGATCTCCAGGGTGTAGCGGCCATTGGGCACAGGGCCAATGGCGAAGTGTCCCGACGCATCGCTCAGACCAAAAAACCGATCCGTTTCGCCCAAAAGCTTCACAGCCGCTGAGGGAAGTGGCCCCTCCGTATCCCGAACGATGCCCTTGACCATCTGTTGCTGGGCGCAGAGCATAGTTGCATGGAACCAGAAGATGATGGCCAGAATACGTTTTGAAAAGATTTTTCCTTCTCCTTTCTGTAGCACGCGACAAATTTAAAAAGTTAGACGAGGCTAAAAAATAAAGATGCACGGGGCTATATCACATCTGTTGCGTTCAGATATCAGGTCCATGCATTTTTGATATTTTCGAAACAATGAAAAGTCTGCGTCACCTTCTGATCGTTGCGTACATGCTCGGCATGATGCACGAATTCACGCCGCATGAACACCATGGCGAGGCAAGGGAAACAGCGGAACTTGTCTCAGAGGATCATGCAGCAGAATGCGAAACCTTGTTGCGCCACCTATTGGAGGCACTCGGTGCATTGGAGCACCCATCGACAGGCGCTGAGTTTCATTTCTACGCTCCCGATGAGGCAGGGGCCAACAAAGCTGCGGAAGTTGTCTTCTCGCCGGCCGTTTTACCTCAAGCAGTTGAAATAGTGAAGCCAACAAGCGCTTCACTTGATGTTACAGTTCCTGTTCATCCGCCCCCGGACAAGACCTACAGAGCGTGTCCGCCGCCTGGTCGCGGTTCTCCTTTGGCTTGATCGAGCCAATGTACCCTGCAGCTGATCGGCTGCTGAGAATCTAAGACCTGAATCCATGATAAATTATTTGATCGCTTACTCCATCCGGAATAAGCTGGTGATCGCCGTCGGTGTGTTGGCGCTCATCGGATGTGGACTGTATAGCCTGGACCGCATACCCATTGATGCCGTACCGGACATCACCACCAATCAGGTGCTGGTGATCACCAATTCACCGAATCTGGCGGCTCAGGAAGTCGAACAGTTCATCACTTTTCCCCTGGAGCGTTCACTGGCCAATTTGCCTGAGGTGGAAGAAATTCGATCGCTGTCGCGTTCGGGTATATCGGTCATCACCGTGGTCTTTGATGACGGCATGGATACCTATCGCGCCCGGCAGCTGATCTCAGAGCAGATCGAGCGTTCATCGGAGGACATCCCGGAAGGATTCGGGCGGCCCACTTTGGGGCCCATCACCACAGGCCTGGGGGAGGTCTATCAATACGTTCTCCATGCAGATGAGCAGCACAGGGAAGTGTATTCGGCCGCTGAGCTTCGGAGCATCAACGACTGGATCGTGCAGCGGCAGCTGGCGGGTATTCCCGGGGTGATCGAGGTCAATGGCTGGGGCGGACAGTTGCGGCAATACGAAGTGGCTGTGGATCCCGACCGATTGAAGAGCCACGAGGTGACCCTGCATGAAGTCTTCAACGCACTTGCGCAGAACAACCAGAACGCAGGGGGCAGCTACATTGAAAAAGACCATCAGACCTATTTCATTCGGGGTTCGGGCCTTGTGGGCTCGCTGGAGGAGATCGGTGAGATCATGATCCGGAATACTTCGGGCATTCCGCTTTTGATCCGCGATGTCGCTGAGCTGCGCTATGGGCATGCACCGCGCTTCGGGGCGGTCACCTACAATGCTCAGGGCGAGGTGGTCAGCGGTCAGGTGCTCATGTTCAAAGGAGCCAACTCCTACAAGACCGTACAGGCGGTGAAAGAGCGGGTGGAGCAGGTCCGGGCCTCTCTTCCTGAAGGCGTGGTCCTGGAGCCCTTCATCGACCGTTCCCGACTGATCGGAAACGCCATACGCACCGTGCGCACCAACCTTTTGGAGGGCGGCTTGATCGTCATCTTTGTTCTGGTCCTTTTCCTGGGCAACTGGCGGGGCGGGCTCATCGTGGCTTCGGTCATTCCCTTGTCGATGATGTTTGCTTTGTGCATGATGCAGCTTTTTGGGATCTCTGCGAATCTGATGAGTCTGGGGGCCATAGATTTTGGCCTGGTGGTCGATGGGTCGGTGATCATCGTGGAAGCCATCCTTCACCGTCTGCGCAGCCGTCATCAGGGTAAGACCCTGCAAAAGGAGCAAATGGATCAGGAGGTGGGTGCCGCTGCAGGGCGCATTCGCCGATCGGCGGCATTTGGCGAGGTGATCATCCTGATCGTCTATTTGCCCATTCTGGCTCTGGTGGGCATTGAAGGAAAGATGTTCGCGCCCATGGCACAGACCGTTGGTTTTGCCATCCTTGGTGCACTTCTGCTGTCCATGACCTATGTGCCCATGATGAGCGCCTGGTTCCTTCCCAAAAAGATCGAATCTGAAGAAGGCGTTTCCCAGAGGATCGTCCGCTTCTTCTATCGTTTATACCGCCCCGTTCTCGATCGGGTGCTTCGCTTTCGGTTGGCGTTGCTGGTATCGGCACTGTTGCTTTTTGGTGGCAGTCTATGGCTCTTCGATCGATTGGGTGGCGAGTTCATTCCCACCCTGGAGGAAGGCGATTTTGCGCTGCACCAGATCCTGCCGCCCGGGAGTTCGCTTCAGGAGAGCATCGAGGTTTCTGAGAAGATCCAGCAGGCGCTGCTGGACAACTTTCCCGAGGTAGAGATCGCCCTGAGTAAGATCGGAACGGCCGAGATCGCCACGGATCCCATGCCCATTGAAGTGGGCGATATCATCCTGAAGATGAAACCCCGTTCTGAATGGACCACGGCCAAAAGCAGGGAGGAGATGTTCCTGAAGATGGAGGAGGTGCTGAGCGAGATCCCAGGGGTTTCGTATGAGTTCACCCAGCCCATTCAGATGCGCTTCAACGAATTGATCGCCGGAGTGCGTGAAGACATTGCCATCAAGATCTACGGGGAAGAGCACGAACAACTCCAGCTCCTTGGCCAGCGGGCCGAACGGCTCATCGCCGGGGTGCGTGGGGTGGGTGATGTACAGCTGGAACGCACGTCAGGCTTTTCTCAGATGATCGTTCGCTATGATCGTTCTCGCATGGCACGCTATGGCGTGCATATTCAACAGGTCAATGAGCTCATCCAGGCGGCATTTGCCGGGAAAGCGGCCGGTGTGGTCTTCGAAGGCGAACGCCGATACGAACTGGTGGTCCGGGTGCAAGAGACAGGGCGGAAGGGAATGGACGATCTGCGGGAGCTGCATGTTCCGCTGCCGGACGGACAGACGGTTCCGCTTCGTGAACTGGCCGATATCCGGATGGAGGAAGGGCCTGCACAGATCTCGCGGGAGAATGCCAAGCGAAGGATCGTGATCGGGGTGAATGCCCGGGAGAGAGATACCCAGAGCCTGGTGGAGGAGATCCAGTCTGTGCTCAGTGAGCGCCTTGAGCTGCCTGCGGGCTACCACCTCGAGTATGGCGGACGATTTGAGAATCTGATGGCGGCCAAAGAGCGCCTTTCAGTGGCCGTACCCGTTGCCCTGCTGCTGATCCTCATTCTCTTGTATTTCACTTTCGGCAGTTTGTCCCAGGCATTGATGATCTTCTCGGCTGTGCCCCTTTCAGCCATAGGTGGGGTTTGGGCCTTGTGGATCCGCGATATGCCTTTCAGTATTTCTGCAGGCATCGGATTCATTGCCTTGTTTGGCGTGGCTGTCCTCAACGGGATCGTCTTGCTCTCCTATCTGAATCAGTTGGAGAAGGAAGGGATGCAGTCGATTTCGGAGCGCATAAAGACGGCTACTCAGGTGCGTTTCCGTCCCGTTCTGCTCACTGCCTTTGTGGCCGCACTGGGCTTTTTGCCCATGGCCCTTTCGGGTAGTGCAGGGGCAGAGGTGCAGCGACCGCTGGCCACGGTGGTCATTGGGGGGCTGATCTCTGCGACTCTGCTGACTCTATTGGTCCTGCCTGTCCTCTACGATATGTGGTGTCGCTGGCAAGGGAAGAAGGGGGCAGCTGCAGTTCTTCTTTTCGCTTGCTTTTTGGCAGATCCGACGACTGCCACCGCTCAGGAGCTCAGTCTTCAGCAGGCTGTTCAGCAAGCTTTGATGCATCATCCCAGCATGGCCATCAGTCAGCTTCAGCTCGAACAGCAAAATGCGACCCTCGGCAAAGCCCTGGCCCTGGAACCCACTCAGGTGCAGTACAGCCGAGGACAGATGAACACAGAAGTGCAGGACTATCAGTGGCAGCTGCAGCAACGCTTTCGCTTCCCCACGGCCTATTGGCAGCAGCTCCAGCTGTATCGCTCTGAGGTGGATCGGGCGGAGCTTCAGCATCTTTTCGATCGGATCGAACTCGAGGCCGCTGTGCGCATGGCCTGGTGGGAATGGCGGTATCAGCAGAGCCGGTCAGAACTGTATCGCTCTCTGGATGCGCTGGCTGAGCGTTTTGTTTCCAGTGCGGAAAAGCGTTTCCGGAGCGGACAGATCAGCGGCCTGGAACGCAGCAGAGCCCGATCGGATCTGGAAAAGTGGCGGCTGATGGCCCAGGGGGTGGAGAGCGAATTGGAGATCGCCCGCCTTGACCTGATGCAGTGGATCGCTGCCGACAGCCTGGAGTTGCCCATGGAAGCCAAATTGGATCAGGACCCACTGCCCTTTGCCGGATCCATCGATCCGTCGAGCTACCCGCAGCTGGCCCTGCAAAGGCAACGCAGCGAATCTGCCGAGCGTTCCTATCGCCTGAGTCGGTCGGGTTATCTGCCGGATCTGATGATCGGATACTTCAACCAGAGCCTGGAACGAGTGACCGGACAGCAGGGCATTCAGATGGGGGTCTCTGTGCCGCTCTTCTTTTGGGAGCAGCGTTCAGATGCGGTTGTGGCCCGAAAGGAGCACGAATTGCAGCAGGCCCGGATCGAGGAGGTGAAACGACGCATCGCATCAGAGGAAAAGCAGCTGTGGCGCGAACTGGAATGGCTTCAGGCTGCGCTGAACTGGTATGACAACAGCGGTGCACAGACTGCTGGGGAACTGCAGCGCTACGCTGAGAAAGCGCTCGAAATTGGTACGCTCGATCTGCCCGCCCATTGGCAGGGATTGCTCGAGGCCCAGAAGATCAGAGAAGACCATTTGAAAAACCTACGCGACTTCAATCAGACCAGCGTGCGGATACAGTATCTGCGCGGTAGTTTTAATACCCAGAACCCATGAGAACGATCTGGATCATTCCCCTGGCCCTGACCGTGGCCTGTTCCCATTCATCGGAGCACGAGCATCACACACACAGCCATGGCCCGGCCCAGCACAGCCACCATGAGCAGGCATCGGAAATGCATGCCGATGAGCACAGAGAGGAAGTGCATCTGCTGGATAGGCAGATGGAGGTGATGGATATCCGACTCGGTCATTTTGAGACGCTCGACCTGAGCCAGACCATCCGTTCCAACGGAAGGCTCGAGCTGCCTCCACAGAACCGGGCAGAGGTCACGGCCCTTTGGGGCGGACGGGTGAAGGAGATCCTGGTCTTTCCAGGCGGCATCCTCAAAAAAGGCGAGTTGATGGCCACATTGGAACAGCCCGGATTCATTCAGCTTCAGGAAGACTTTCTTCGCCACAAGGCCGAATGGCGCCTGAGCCAAAAAGCATTGGAGCGGAGGGAGCAGCTGGCCGCGGACAGCCTGAATTCCCAGCAGAGCCTCGAGCAGGCACGTACCCATACCAAAAACCTGGAGGTGCAGGTAAAAGGAGCAGAGGCACAGCTTCGGATGATGGGCATTTCGCCAGCTTCGCTTGAGAAGGAGGGCATCCAACAGGAGCTGCCCATCTTTGCACCCATCAACGGATATGTACGCTCGATCGATATTCAGATCGGCAGCTATGTGCAGGAGCACGAACGCCTTTTCGAGTTGGTGGACAACGATCATCTGCACATCGATCTTCTGGTCTACGAAAAGGACGTGCACAAGGTGAAGGTGGGCCAGGAAGTGGTGTTCCACCTGAGTGGGCGGCCAGATGAGCTGTTCCGTGCCCAGGTTTTTGCGGTGGGAAAGTCCTTTGAACAGGAGGCGCGCGCCCTGCTGGTCCATGCGGAGATCGAAAACGATGCCGGCGGACTCTTGCCCGGAATGTATGTGGAGGCACGGATCGAAGTGGGCCAGAGAAAGGCGCGCGCCTTACCCGAGGCCGCCATCGTTCGCGACGGAGGAATGGACTACATCTTTGTTTGGGCGCAGGAAGATGCTTCCCATCGCGAAGAAGGAGAACGGGTCTTTTTAAAGCAGGAAGTCAAGGTGGGCATTCGCGACCTGGGCTATGCCGAGGTCGTTCCCGCAGATCCGTTGAGCGACAAGGCCGAGGTGGTGACCCATGGGGCTTTCTATCTGATGGCCGAGCTCAACAAAGGAGACGGCGAACACGGGCATCATCATTGATACACTATGCGCATGTCAAAGAACACAAGATCCATCCCGCTCATTATTTGCGCAGTTTTTTTGAGCACTGCCTTCCTCCCGGCTCAGAGTAAATACGTGCTGGAAGGCCGAAAGCGGGCAGCTGAGGTGCGCAGTACACAGCACATTTTCCCGATGGACGCTCTGGCGGAAAAGGAAAGCTATTTCCCTTTCGCTCCACTGGGCGATGCAACCATCACTCTGCCGGTGAGTTTTGTGGTGATCACGGACACCGCACAGGATCAGGGGCTGCACCACGGAGAGGATACCCGGGCGAGCTTTCGCAAGGTCATCGACGAGATGAATACCTACTACGCCAAGAATACGCCGCCCATAGACGATATCCCGGGTCGGGAATTTGTAGAAGATATTGGGTTCCGGGTCCGTTTGGCCGATACCTACATCTTCGATGACCCTGAGTTGTACGAGTTTCGGCAGTTGGCACAGCTTTACAATCGCATCTACGAGCGCATCCCGGCGGTACGCAATACGGTGGTGATCGTGTGCAATCGCTTTTTGTATTCCGGGGCCTGGGGCTGGTCGTCCACGGTTCGTGTTCCCAACGAGTCGGTGCCGGGTTTTATCATACAGACGCTGAATGTGGACGACGAATACTTTCAGGGCGTAGAAGATCAATACGCCCAGCATTGGGTGCACGAGCTCAACCATCTGTTCGGTCTGGGCCATGTGTATTCGGGCAGTGCGGGTACAGAAAGCTGCGATCCATCGCATCCGGATTATCTGAGCGATGTGTTCGGAACCCAGCCTCAGGATTGGTGCGAGGAAGGACGCGGCCGCTGTGTGGCCTGCTATTACACCGGGGAGCACAGAGAACGGACCAACAACATCATGTCGGGAAACAGCGTGAAGTCGCCGGCTTCTGCGGCCTATTATTCGCCCATGCAGATCGCCCGTTTGCACAGGCAGCTGAGCATTGCGCCCATCGGGACGATCTCAGAGGGCCACTCGCCCGACAAGGTTCTGAAGATCGCCCGCTCCGATACTTTGGAACGCGACCTCAGACTGCATCAGGATATCTACCTGCCCCGTGGGGTGACCTGGGTGGTGAAAAGCGATGTTTCGATGAGTACGGGCTGCGTGATCTATGTGGAAGCGGGTGCCATGCTGATCGTGGATGGCGGTTCCGTACATCCGGCCTCATTTCGTCGCTACGCCACGTGGGGCGGAGTGCGGATGATGCGGGACGGCACGGAGCGGGGCATGATCCGGCTGCTGAATGGAGGAAGCCTCCGTACGTCCTCGATGGAATAAAAAAAGCCACTGCAGAAATCTGCAGCAGCTCTCAAAAAAAGGTAAAAGATCGCCTCTTACTGACGGGTCAGTAAACCGGTGATCTCGGCTCTTCCAAGCTCCACATTGGCAGCTGGAACGCTGATGGTCTGCAACAGATTGGCGTCCATTTTGTAGTCGGCCATATACTGCAGTTCGTAGGAGACCGCAGTCACTGTACCGAGCTGGTTGACATCTTCAGAGTGGGTCATCTTGCCGGTCATATCGAAATACACCTTGGTCGAATCGTCTCCAAGAGCAGAAGGCGCCCAGATGTAGTGGCCATCCGAGTCTTTGGCGATGACCAGTGTGATGTTTTCAGAGACCGTATCCACTCCGAATAGTGTTCCGGAAGTGATGGTATTGGTCAGCCCGGAGTAGACGCCTGAGTAGTCGTTCGGAATGCTGGGGCCGTTGTTGTTGTCATCGTCGTCATCGGAGCAGCCGATCGAAACCAGGGAAAGCAAAGCAGCTGCAAAGAATATGTTGCGCATGGGTGTGTGTTTTTGTGCGATGCAAATGTACGCAGTCTGCAGCCTTGTAAGCGTAAAAGAAAGTGGAAGTTCATGCCAGGGGTTTGCTCCATCTTTACAGCCGTGAAGCTGTTTGAAAAAAGATTTGACGCCATGCCCAAGATCCGTGCAAGCCTCGGCGATCTGTTGTTCCTGATCGGCCTGGGGATCCTGCTGCTTCTGCTCAGTGAAACCGACAACTTCGGTCTTCTCGGGCAGTATCCCTACATCGCCATGCTTCTGACCTATTGGATCGGACGCATGGTAGGAAAGAAGCAGGTCGTTCGCGACAACCCATAGGCGGATGGTCATTTGAGCGGGCAAGGGTACGCTCTTCTTCTGCGATGCAATAAAACGATGAAGCTCATCGTTGAATCATCGTAAACCGGCCTATGCTCAATAAAAACCTTCTTTTGTTTCTGCTTGTTTCCTTCGGGGAGATGCAAGGGCAATCGAAAGCGAGCCATACGGTCACCTCTTCATTTTATGCGCCCTACGAGTTGATCGAATACGATTATTCGGTCGATGCTGCGGACAGTTTGCACCTTATCTGGAGCGATGAGCTGAAGGCACATGTGCTCATTGGAGATCCAGAGGAATGTCTGCGCTACATCGTTCATGCGCTGCAGGTGGCCACACGGGTGGATACCCTGGAACCCGAGCAGAACGACTCGGTATTCAGCCTGACCTTTTCCCGCAAGAATATGTGGCGGCGTGGCCTGCTCTATCAAGGGGCAGAGCCCAATGATGTTGCTTTCCTATTGTACAGAACCCTTCAATAAAACATCTATATGACCCGAATCCTGCTGATCCTTTTGACTGCTCTTTCTTCTTTCCTCCATGCCCAGCGCTGGGACATCATCCACATTGAACCGCTCGATGGCGATTCGGTCTGGTTTCCGGTCACTTCCTCGGTGGATTCCATGGCCATTTTTGTCAGCAGCCTGTATGAGAACGCGGATTCGGTGACCTATTTAATAGAAGAGGAAGATGAGCTGATGTTCCAGCATATCCATCTCAAAGAAGGAGACGGTATGTTCCGATCGGCATTTGTCTGGTACCTGAGAAACGACCCCACCCCTTATTTCATGCTCAGTGAGTGATATCTGCTACAAAATGCAAGAGGGCGGTCCCTTCCAGGATCCGCCTTCATGGATCCAATGGGACTTCACCAAGTATACGCGATACGTCTCACGGGAAGAATTCCTGAAGGAAGACGAGCTGATCCCCATACTGGCTTGCAATGAGCAGATCTTCCCCAGCGAGTATCGGTCGCTTGTTCCGCTTCTGAACCGGATGGTGGCTTTTGTGGCCATTGCCCGGCTCTCGGGCAGCGAGCGGGGTACGCGGCACGTCTTTGTCGATCTGGAATTTGTAGAAAAGGCCCTGCGCCATGAGAGTAACTTTTACAGACTGTGGAACACCCTATGAATGAACCAACCTCAGTGCCTATGACCGTCTACACATCTGTTTCAGATCCCGAAGAATTCAGGAAGATCAAAAGACGGGGGCAGTGGAATTGGGATTTTTTGGTGAATGGCGAGTGGTATGAGACCATGTACCATCAGGGCAACATGACCTTGTATCTGGCCATCGATCGGAAAAAGGGATTGGCGGCACTTATGGAGCACAGTTTTCCGAAGCGCATTGCTGCTGTGGTGGCCTTCGATGCGGGGCACACCGATGAGGACATCGCTTCGGAGCTGCTGCTTGCCCGCCGCAAGGCAGGAGGAGTGCGTGTGGATTTCGATCTGTGGTGCGATGGCGATGTGCTCGACGCGCA